>JAXDQN010000084.1:0-14429 GCA_034667865.1 Gammaproteobacteria bacterium | reverse complement strand
GGGCCACGATCGCGTATCACGATCTCGAGTCCGGCGCCGCGAGTGATGGATATGTCCACGGATTCCCCTTGGGGGCTGTAGCGCACCGCATTGCGCAAGACGTTCTCGATGGCGCTGCTCATCAGCTCGCGATTGCCGACCACGGCAGCCTTCGCGGCGCCATGCAGGTTGACCTGGCAACTCTTGATCGCACCCTCGAAATTTGCGTCGCGCGCCACCTCGTCGATCATTTCGTCGAAATCGAAACTTTCGCGGATCCCTAAGACATCGGTGCCCTGCAGCCGCGCCAGCTTGAGCACCTGACCGATCATCGAATCCAAGCGCTCGATCTCCTTTTCGAGCCGATCCAATTGCCGCGTGAAGTCGGCCGGCGGCTGGCGCGCCAGCCCCAACGCCACCCGCATGCGCGCCAAAGGCGAGCGCAGTTCATGCGAAATGTCGCGCAGCAATTGCGTGGTCGCCGCGCGATTGGCGCGCAGCTGGTCAGCCATGGCGTCGAAGTCACGCGCCAGTACGGCGAGCTCGTCACGACGGTCTTCGAGGCCGGCGCTCACGCGTACGTCGAGATTTTCCGAGGCGAGCGCGCGCGCGCCGGCCTGCATACGGCGAATCGGGGCCGTCAGGTGATCGGCCAGCCACCAACTGGTCAACGCACTCACCACCAGCGCGATCAGCAGAATGGTGAGAGAAATGGCCGGCAGGCTCAGCGCGCCGAAAATGCTTGGACGGCGCGGCGTGAACAAGACGGTATAGATCGAGCCATCGGCGGCGACGATCTGCGGCGCGACCCGCGAAGGGCGGAAGTTGCCGTTGCCGGGGGCGCTATCGCGATTCAGGTATTCCAGGCGGCGCACGGCGCTTTCCGGCAGCTGACGACCGAGGATTTCCGCGCCGTCGGGTCCGACGATGAAAAAATCCCGATCGCCGATCGCGTCTTTGTTGGAACTGAGCCAGCTCTTGAGCGCGCCGACGCCGCCGTGCGTCAGGATCTCCGAGGCCTGAATGGCCACCGACGGCCGGCGCTGGGATTCCGGCGGATCGAATTCGCGCGAGGTGATGGTGTAGGTGGTGGCGATGCTGGCGCCGACGATGAGCGCCATGGCCACCCAGAACTGCAGAAAGATTCTTAAAAACAGGCTATGCATGAGCCCATGTGAGGGTGTATCCCGAACCGCGCACGTTCTTGATCTCGGGATTGGTGCCGATCTCGAGATCCAGTTTGCGCCGCAGATTGCTGATATGGGTGTCGATGCTGCGATCGTAGGCCACCAGCTTGCGCCCCAGCGCCTGTTCGGTCATCGATTCGCGGGAAATTACCTGGCCGGCGGATCGCATCAGCAGTTCGAGCACGCGAAATTCCGCACCGGTGAGCGCTATGGGCCTGTCGTGCACGTGCACCTGATGAGTCCCGGTATTCAATGCAATCGGGCCGACGTTCAGCTCGTCGGGGGTGCGCGCGGCGCCTAATCGGCTGCTGGCGCGGCGCAAAATAGCGCGGATGCGCGCCACCAGCTCGCGTGGGTTGAAGGGTTTGCTCAAATAATCATCGGCTCCCAGTTCCAGGCCAACGATGCGGTCGACGTCGTCGCCGCGAGCGGTGAGCATCAAAATGGGTGTGTCATAGGCCGCACCGAGTTTGCGCAGGACATCGAAGCCGCCGACGGTGGGCAACATCACGTCGAGAATCACGATCTCGAACTCGCCTTCTTGCAGCTGCGCCAGTGCGTCGCCGCCGTCGTGCACGCTTTTCACGTCAAAGTGTTCGGCATGCAGGTACTCGGAAAGCATTGCACATAGTTCCCGGTCGTCATCAACCAGCAGCACCCGCGCCTCGCGCGCTGCCGCTTCCGGTGTTTGGTTTGAGGTTTGCATGGTCATAACCCCTACTTTGGCACAGCGGCGCCCCGGTCGAAGAACAAGCCGCCGAATTTGCAATTCTTAACAGATCTCTGCGCTGCGGACGACACTTGTTTGCACAGCGGCAGCTTAGGATAAGCCCATGGAACCTATTTACCGTATTGGAGCAATGCACATGAATTCGATTCGCAAATTGCTGGCCGGAAGCCTGCTTGCCGCCGGAGCGCTGGCGACGGCTGCGGCGAGCATTTCGATCGCGACCGCTGCCGATGCCCCTGCGGCGACGCCGCCCGCCGACGCAGAGGGAGGCTGGCATCACCACCATCGTCACGGCCATGGCCATTGGATGATGTCGAAGTTGAATCTCACCGATGCCCAGAAGTCGCAGGTCAAAGGCATCATGAAGGCAGCGGGTCCGCAAATGAGGAATATTCATCAGCAGATGCGCGCCAATTCCCTGAAGCTCAGCCAGACCGCGCCCAACGATCCGAACTATGCCGGCGTGGTTCAAGAAGTCAGCCAGGCAAACGCCTCGCTGCACGCGCAGATGATTACGCAGAGCGAGCAAGTCCGCGCCAGTGTGTTCAAGATACTGACGCCCGCACAGCAGCAGCAGCTTGCGACGCTGAAGGCGCAAATGTTGGCGAAGACGCAGGCGCGTCAAGCGGCCCGGGAGCAGGACGCCCAAGGCACCCCGCAATGATTTGAAGCGAGCGGGATCGTCGTCGTCCGAAGCCTAGTGTTGGGTGGCGCCGATCCCGTCTTTTTTGAGCAGGTCGATGACGCTGCCCGCGCCGACCAAATGACCCGTTCCGACGATAATCAAATAATTCTTGTCTTCCTTGAGCAGCGCTTCAATCTTGGGGATCCACTTGCGGTTGCGGGCCACCAATACCGATTGATATAGGCTGGGATCACGGCCAAATTCCGACTTCAGCTGGCGCTCGAACCACAGCGTATCGCCGCGATTCCAAGCTTTCACCATCGAGTCGACTTCCTTTGGCAGGTCGTGCGCTTCTTCGAGGCTGGACAGCAGATATTCGGCTTGCGCATCCATCGGCAGGGCGTCGAACAGTGCGATCTGGTCATGCACCGTCTCGAGTCCAGCCACCGATTTGGCGTCGCTTTTCGCGCGCTGCAGGAAGTACATTTCCACGCCCGATTGCGGTTGAAATCCCAGCTGCATGAGCTGCAGCTGCGAGATGGCTTCGGCGGCAAACCAGGGCGCGAATTGGTCGAAGTTGGACAAATCGACCCCGACATCGTGGGCCAGGGCGGCGGCGTGATCGTAGCGCTGTTTGCCGAGAATTCCGGGCAGGGTCTTGCCGTCGCGCAACATGGCGCTCGCCAGCAATTCGGCCTGCATGCTTTGCGCGTCGATGTCCTGCAGATTCACTTCCATGTAAATGGATTGGACGTGGGTGTAAGCGTCCAGCAGTTCAGGGGCCAACGGATAGTCGCTGGGCCGCAGGACGTGGATCGACCCCAGCAGGTAAATGGTGTTGTGCTTGCCGTGAATTTCCCACAATGCATGGGCGCCGCCGTCGGCGCGCACGGAACCGCACAGGATTGCCAGGCATGCGAGCGCAAGAATTCGTCGCATGGTTTTTAGAAATCTTAGCCGGTCGCGGTGTGACGCACGGACTGGCTTTCCACCCAATGAACGTCGGATTCGATCCGTCCGTCGGCATGCAGATCAAAAGTGCGATAGGCGGGCGGACGCGAGTCCACCGCATAACGTTCGCTTTTCGGCAAAAATTGCGCGCCGGTCGAGGGAGTCGCAAACAAGCGCACATTGCCGCGCTTGCCGTCATACGCCTGGTGCACGTGACCCCACACCACCGCGCGAACATTCGCGTGGGTATCGATCACGCGCCAGAAATCATCGGATTCAGCCAGGCCCACGCCATCCAACCAGCGGCTGCCCATAGGGATGGGGTGATGATGCAGGCACACCATGGAGTGCTTGGTCGAAATGCTCAGTGCGCTATCGAGACGCGCCAGTTCACTCTGCGTAAGGCGGCCGCCGACATGTCCTGGATCGTAGCTATCCAGCATGACGAATTGCCAATCGCCGATTTCGTGCGCACCGCAAATTTCAAACGGCGCGCAATTCAATTCCGCACGCATCGATTCCGGTTCATCGTGATTGCCCGGGATGCAGAGCACGGGCTTGGTGATGTTGCCGAAGATGCTGCGAAAACGCAGATAACCGGACTTATCATCTTGCACGAGATCACCGGTCACCAGCATCGCGGCAAAATCAGGAACGCGCGCGAACGCACTATCGAGCACCGCATGCAGACTCGTATCGGTCTCGACGCCGCGCAAGCGGCCTGCAGCACTGCCATACAAATGGGGATCGGTGATTTGTAGAATTTGCATCATCGAAATGGTAGCAAAGCACTCTTGCTGCGACGGTGAACTGGGTCATGCGGATGATTGAATGCGTTATACATAAACTGACTACAGTTGTGTGAACGCGTTCCGTCGCCAAACGCCTACGAACCCGAAATTGCGACCGAAATCACGCGGCATTGCTGGCAGGCGACGCATCGGGGACAATACGCGGCTTGTCTTGTTAAATTGAGAACCCCCCATGCCGACCCGCCGTGAGCTTGCCAACGCCATTCGTGCCCTTTCCATGGATGCGGTTCAAAAGGCCAATTCGGGCCATCCAGGGGCTCCAATGGGCATGGCCGACATCGCCGAGGTGCTGTGGCGGGACGTGCTTAAGTTCAATCCGGGCAATCCGACTTGGATCGATCGCGATCGATTCGTACTGTCCAATGGTCACGCCTCGATGCTGCTGTATTCGGTGCTGCATCTGACGGGGTATCCCTTATCGATCGATGAGATCAAGAATTTCCGCCAATGGGGATCGAAGACCGCCGGTCACCCGGAGCGGGAATTGCATCTTGGGATCGAGACCACCACGGGGCCGTTGGGCCAAGGGTTTTCCAACGCCGTGGGCATGGCGCTGGCGGAACGATCTTTGGCGGCGACCTTCAACCGTCCCGGCCACGCCATCATCGATCATCACACCTATGTGTTTTTGGGCGACGGTTGCATGATGGAGGGCATTTCTCACGAAGTGGCCTCATTTGCCGGCATGCAGAAGCTGGGTAAGTTGATTCTGGTGTATGACGACAATGGCATCTCCATCGATGGCAAGGTGGTGGGCTGGTTCGATGACGATACGGCACACCGCTTCGAGGCCTACGGATGGCACGTGGTGCCGCATGTGGATGGCCAAGACAGCGCTGCGGTCGCGACAGCATTGGCTGCCGCCCGCGCGGTGACCGACAAGCCCTCATTGATTTGCGCCCGCACCACCATCGGCTGGGGTGCGCCGAAGCAAGGCACTCAGACCATGCATGGCGAAGCCATGGGCGATGCGGATATCGCCACCACGCGCAAGACGCTGGGCTGGACCTCGCCGCCGTTTGAAATCCCGGCCGATATTCGCGCCGAATGGGATCGCCGCGAAAAGGGCGCGAAGGTCGAACAAGAATGGCGCACGCGTTTCGCCGCCTACAGCCAGGAGTTTCCGGCGCTGGCGGCGGAATTGCAGCGGCGCATGGCCGGCGATCTGCCCGCGGGATTTGACGAATTGCTGCGCGCTTACATCGGCGGCGTCCAAGCCGAAGGCAAGGTACTGGCCACGCGCCAGTCCTCGCAGGCAGCACTGAACGCCATCGGACCGGCTCTGCCGGAGTTGCTCGGCGGTTCGGCGGATTTGACTCCCTCGAACGGCACCTGGCGCAAGGATTCGGTGACCTTGAGCCCGAGCGTGCCCACCGGCAACTATGTCCACTGGGGTGTGCGCGAGTTCGGCATGTCGGGAATCATGAACGGCATTGCGGCGCACGGCGGGCTGATCCCTTACGGCGGCACCTTCATGACCTTCTCGGACTATGCGCGCAATGCCATTCGCATGGCCTGTTTGATGCGCATTCGTGTCATCTACGTATACACCCACGATTCCATCGGGCTAGGCGAGGACGGACCGACCCACCAGCCCATCGAACATCTTGCAAGTCTGCGGGTCATCCCACATATGGACCTCTGGCGTCCATGCGATGGCGTGGAGGCCGCGGCATCCTGGGGCGTGGCGGCGGACAATCGCGACGGGCCGACGCTGTTGGTGCTCACGCGTCAGGCCTGCAACCATCAGCCGCGCGATGCGGCGCAGGTGGCGAATATTGCGCGGGGCGGTTATGTGCTGATCGACACCTCAGGGACGCCGGAAGCCATCGTAATCGCGACCGGTTCTGAGGTCGGCATCGCCGCCGATGCGGTGCGTGCCGCGAATGCCAAGGGCCGCAAGATTCGACTGGTATCGATGCCAAGCACCAATACCTACGACCGACAGGACGATGCCTACAAGGAAAGCGTGCTGCCGGCGGCCGTGACCCGGCGTGTGGCCGTGGAGGCCGGCGTGCGCGCCGCGTGGTGGCACTACGTGGGCTTGAAGGGTCAGA
The DNA here is from genome assembly GCA_034667865.1 of Gammaproteobacteria bacterium. GTDB lineage: Bacteria > Pseudomonadota > Gammaproteobacteria > Steroidobacterales > Steroidobacteraceae > Bog-1198. The sequence continues at coordinate 8,088 of JAXDQN010000084.1, read as the reverse complement.
TCGTCGGTATCGATCATTTCGGCGCTTCGGCGCCGGCCAAGGTGCTGTTCAAGGAATTCGGGTTCACGGCGGAGAAGGTGGGCGAGGCAATCGACAAAGTGCTGGCTAATTGAAGCGATCGACACGGAAATAGACAACAAGGGGTTCGAAGACGATGGCAATAAAAGTGGGCATCAATGGTTATGGCCGCATCGGCCGCAATATCCTGCGCGCGCTGTATGAAGGCAAGCACAACAACGACATCAAGATCGTCGCCATCAACGATTTAGGCGATGCCAATACGAATGCCCATCTGACCCGATTCGACACCGTACATGGGCGCTTTCGTGGCGAGGTTCAGGTGGAGGGCGATTCCATGGTGGTCAACGGCGACCGGATCCGAGTCGTTGCGCAACGCGATCCCACCAAGCTGCCATGGGGCGAACTGGGCGTGGACATGGTGCTGGAGTGCACCGGCTTGTTCACCAGCAAAGCCAAGGCCTCGGCGCACCTCGCCGCCGGCGCGAAGAAAGTGGTGATTTCGGCGCCGGGCGGCGACGATGTCGATGCCACGATGGTTTATGGCGTGTTTCTCAGCGTCCTGTAATCCAGCATGTCGGTGCTCGCCAACGCCTCCTGCACCACCAATTGCTTGGTGCCGCTGGTAAAGGTGCTGCACGACAAGATGGGCGTCGTGTCGGGCGTGATGAACACGATCCACTCGTACACCAACGATCAAGTGCTGACGGACGTTTATCACTCGGATCTGCGCCGCGCGCGCTCCGCGACTCATTCCATGATCCCGACCAAGACCGGCGCGGCCGCCGCGGTTGGGCTGGTGATGCCGGAACTCAAAGGCAAGATCGATGGGTTTTCCATCCGCGTGCCGACGATCAATGTTTCGCTGGTCGACTTCACCTTCGTTGCGTCGCGCAAGACCACGGCGGAAGAGGTTCATGCGGCCATCAAGGCCGCTGCGGCAGGACCTTTGAAGGGCATCCTGGCGTATAGCGATGCGCCGCTGGTGTCCGTGGATTTCAATCATGATCCGGCATCCTCCACTTACGATGCGACCTTGACCAAGGTGATGGAGGGCACGCTGGTCAAGGCGTGTTCCTGGTACGACAATGAATGGGGATTTTCGAACCGCATGCTCGACACCACCCTGGCGTGGTCGAAAGCGGCCTAGAAGGTGTGCCTTGAAAATCAAAACTATGGCGGGCATGGACCTGCGCGACAAGCGCGTGCTGATTCGCGAGGATTTAAACGTCCCTATTAAAGACGGTCAGGTGACCAGCGACGCGCGCATTCGCGCAGCGCTGCCGACGTTGCAGGCGGCGCTCAATGCCAAGGCGCGAGTGCTGGTGATGTCGCATCTCGGGCGACCCGATGAAGGCCATTACACGGAAGAGTTTTCTCTGGCACCGGTGGCCAAACGCCTGGCGCAGCTGCTGGGCGTGTCGGTGGCGCTGAAGAAAGACTGGTTGACGGGCATCGAGGTGGGACCCGGCCAGATCGTGCTGCTGGAGAACGTGCGCTTCAACAAGGGCGAGAAAAAGGATGCAGAGGATTTGTCGCGCCGCATGGCTGCGCTGTGCGATGTGTACGTGATGGACGCCTTTGGCACCTCGCATCGCGCCGAAGCCAGCACCCACGGCGTGGCCAAGTACGCGCCCATCGCCTGCGCGGGACCTTTGCTGGTGAGTGAACTCTCGGCCCTGGAGACTGCTCTGGAAAAGCCGGCCCGGCCGCTGTTGGCCATCGTTGCCGGCTCCAAGGTATCGACCAAGCTCACGGTGCTGGAATCGCTGCTCGGCAAGGTCGATCAATTGATCGTCGGCGGCGGCATTGCCAATACTTTTCTGGCGGCGCTGGGATTCAAGGTGGGCAAATCGCTGTACGAGCCGGCCATGCTGGACATCTGCAAACGTTTATTGGAACAATCCAAGAAGCGCGGTATCGTCATTCCCATGCCCACCGATGTGGTGGTGGCGACAGAATTTTCCGCGAAGGCTGAAGCGGACGTGAAGGCGGTCGAAGCAGTAGGGCCGGACGACATGATTCTCGATATCGGTCCCGATTCGGCCGAAGCCATGGCCGCGCTGGTGGGAACCGCCGGCACGATTCTGTGGAATGGCCCGGTGGGCGTGTTCGAATTCGAGCAGTTCGGCGAAGGTACCCGTGCCATTGCCACGGCGATCGCCCGCAGTAAGGCCTTTTCACTCGCGGGCGGCGGCGACACGCTGGCGGCCATCGAGAAATACGGCATCGAGGACAGCATTTCGTACATTTCCACCGGCGGCGGTGCCTTTCTGGAATTCGTCGAAGGCAAGAAGCTGCCGGCGGTAGACATCTTGGAGCAGCGAGCCGCATGAGTTCGATTTTACGCAGCACGAAAATAGTCGCCACCTTGGGACCCGCCACGGACGATCCGGAAGTGCTTGCCGGCATCGTGCGCGCCGGGGTCGATGTGGTGCGATTGAATTTCTCTCACGGCGTGGTGGCCGATCACGAACGGCGGGTCAACTTGGTGCGTGAGGCGGCGCGCCAAGCCGGCCGTTACGTCGGCGTGCTCGGCGACCTGCAGGGCCCGAAGATCCGCATCGACCGCTTCAAGAACGGCAAGATCGAATTGAAGGATGGTGCGGATTTCACTCTGGATGCCTCGCTGCCTGTGGATGGCGGCACCTTGGAATCGGTGGGCATCGCCTATAAAAAGTTGCCCACCGATGTCTTCGCGGGCGATGTGCTGTTGCTCAACGACGGCCAGATCAGCCTCGAAGTGAAGAGTATCGATGGCCCGCGCATCAAGACCCGCGTGTTGGTGGGCGGCGAATTGGGCAACAACAAGGGCATCAACCGCCAGGGCGGTGGATTGTCGGCCGGCGCATTGACCGATAAGGATCGCGAGGACATCGTCACCGCCGCGCGGTTGAAAGTCGATTACCTCGGCGTGTCCTTTCCGCGCGATGCCGCCGACATGGACGAGGCACGCGGTCTGCTGCACCAGGCCGGCGGGCATGCCTTGCTGGTGGCGAAGATCGAACGTGCCGAGGCGATCACCAACCTCGCCGCAGTCACCAAGGCCAGCGACGGCGTGATGGTGGCGCGCGGCGATCTGGGCGTTGAAATGGGCTACGCCGAACTGGCCGGGCTGCAGAAGCTCATCATTCAGGAAGCCCGGCACCAGAACAAAGTCGTCATCATGGCGACGCAGATGATGGAATCGATGATCACGGCGACCATTCCGACGCGCGCCGAAGTGTCGGACGTGGCCAACGCCGTCATGGACGGCGCCGACGCAGTGATGTTGTCGGCGGAGTCCGCTTCCGGCAAGCATCCGGTGAAAGTGGTCGAAGCCATGTCGCAGATCGTGATGGGCGCGGAAAAATACCAGGTGGCGCATGTGCGCGCGCGCCAGCGGCATGACGGATTTTTCGGCCAGACCGATGAGGCCATTGCCGCAGCGGTCATGTATACCGCCAATCATTTGCACGTCAAAGCCATCGTGGCCCTGACCGAATCAGGGTCGACGGCACTGTGGATGTCGCGCGTGCGCGCCGATATTCCGATTTACGCCTTTACGCGCCATGAGAGCACGCGTTGCCGGGTGACCTTGTATCGCGGCGTGCATCCGGTGGCCTACGATGTCGAGGATCGCGGCGAAGCGGTGTATTTCTCGATTTTTCGCCGCCTGCTCGGCATGCGGCTGGTGTCCGAGGGCGATCACATCATTCTCACCAAGGGCGAGCTCAGCGGCATTTCCGGCGGCACCAACTCCATGCAGATCCTGCGCGTGATGCGCAAGTAATCATGGCGAATCAATTTCGCGGTACCGACCGATACATCGCCACCGACGAGCTGATGGCCGCCGTGAACGCCGCCGTGGTGCTGTCGCGGCCGCTGCTCATCAAGGGCGAACCGGGCACGGGCAAGACCCTTCTGGCCACCGAGATCGCGCGCTCGTTGAACAAGCCATTTTTCGAGTGGCACATCAAATCCACCACCAAGGCCCAGCAGGGGTTGTACGAGTACGATGCGGTGTCGCGCTTGCGCGATTCGCAGCTGGGTGACCCGCGGGTCAAGGACATCCACAACTACATCCTCAAAGGCAATTTGTGGGAAGCCTTCGACTGCGAGCAGCAGCCGGTGCTGCTGATCGACGAGATAGATAAGGCGGATATCGAATTCCCCAACGATTTGCTGCGCGAGCTGGATCGCATGGAATTCTATGTGTACGAGACCCGCGAGACGGTGCGCGCCAAACACCGGCCGGTGATCGTCATCACCAGCAACAACGAGAAGGAATTGCCGGACGCCTTTTTAAGACGCTGTTTCTTCCACTACATCCGCTTTCCCGACACCGCCACCATGACGCAGATCGTGGATGTGCATTTTCCGAATCTGAAGCGCGAGCTGCTGCACGAAGCCCTGACGACTTTTTTCAAGATCCGCGAAACCCCGGGCTTGAAAAAGAAACCCACCACCTCGGAGCTGCTGGATTGGATCAAGCTGCTGGTCACCGACGATATTCCGCCGGAGGCGCTGCGCAGCGACGATGCCAAGAAGCTGATCCCGCCCCTGTACGGTGCGCTGTTGAAAAATGAACAGGACGTGCATCTGTTCGAACAGCTCGTGTTCCTCAATCGCCGGAATGCTCGTTAAGTTTTTCTTTATGCTGCGCAAGACCGGCGTGCCGGTCTCGATCACCGAATTGTTGACCCTGCTCGAGGCCTTGAAAGCCGGCCTCGGGGACTTGAGCGCCGAGCGCTTCTACTATTTGGCGCGCACCTGCCTGGTGAAGGACGAACGCTTTTACGATCGTTACGACCGCGCCTTTGCCGCTCATTTCAAGGGCGTCGAGGACTTGTTCTCGGCGCTGCAGCGCGACTTGCCGGCCGATTGGCTGGAAAACCTCGGCGTGCGCGAATTCAGCGACGAGGAAAAGGCGCAGATCGAGGCCTTGGGGGGCTGGGACAAACTGATGGAGACGCTGAAAAAGCGCCTCGAAGAGCAGAAAGAGCGCCATCAGGGCGGCAGTAAATGGATCGGCACCGCGGGCACCTCGCCCTATGGCGCCTATGGGTTCAATCCGGAAGGCGTGCGCATCGGCCAGGACGGCGGGCGCAATCGCAGCGCCGTGAAAGTGTGGGACAAGCGTGAGTTCGCCAACTTGGACGACAAGGTGGAACTCGGTACGCGCAACATCAAGATTGCGCTGCGCCGGCTGCGTAGATTTGCGCGCCAAGGCGTCCCTGACGAGCTGGCGCTGGCCGATACCATCGATGCCACGGCGCGCTCGGGCGGCTGGCTCGACATCCGAATGCAGGCTGAGCGGCGCAATGCCATCAAGATTCTATTGCTGTTGGATATCGGCGGCTCGATGGATGATCACGTCAAGACTTGCGAAGAACTGTTCTCCGCTGCCAAGAGCGAGTTCAAACACTTGGAGCACTTCTATTTTCATAATTTCATTTACGAAGCGCTGTGGAAGGACAATCGGCGCCGCTTCAACCAACATACCACCACCACGGAAATCATCCGCACCTATGGGTCCGACTACAAATTGATCTTCGTCGGCGATGCCACCATGAGTCCGTATGAAATCACCCATGCCGGCGGCAGCGTAGAGCATTGGAATGCCGAGCCGGGCAGCGTTTGGCTGGACCGGCTCATCAAGCACTATCCGAAGTTTGCATGGATCAACCCGCAACCGCAGTCGCGCTGGCGTCAAACTGCCTCCATCGATATGACGCGCGAGATGCTCGAGGGGAGAATGTATCCGCTCACCTTGGCGGGATTGGATCAGTGCATCGATGCTTTGACTTGAGACTTAAGGGATTCGAATCATGAAAACAATCAGTGGGATGCTGGTGGGGCTGCTGGCCGCCACCGCCGTGACGGCCGCGCAGGCCGAGCAGCCAGCCACGCCGCCGGCGACGGTGCTGCACGCGGCGCGACTGCTCGATATCGAGTCGGGGCGCATCATCGCACCGGCAGAAATTCTGGTGCAGGGCGAGCGGATCGCCGCCGTGGGCAGCAGCGTGGCCCATCCTGCCGGCGCGCAGATGGTTGATCTGGGCGATACCACGCTGATGCCCGGCCTGATCGACGTGCATGTGCATTTGTTCCTGCATCCCGGCGATGAGGATCTACAGACCGTGCAAGAGTCGGTGCCCACGCGGACTCTGATAGCGGCATCGGCGGCGAAGGCTGATTTGATGGCGGGGTACACCGCCGAACGCGACATGGGCACCGAGGGCGCGGGTTCCGCCGACACGGCGGTGCGCGACGCCATTAACAAAGGTTTGATCCCGGGCCCGCGCCTGCGCATCAGCGGCAACGCCATCGACATTCTTGGCGGTCATGAGGACGCCAATCACTTCAATCCCGAACAGCATGTGCTGTCGAATGCGACCTATGCCAACTCCGCCGATGAATTGGTCGCCGTCATCCGCGAACAGCACAAACAGGGCGCGGACTTCGCCAAGATCTACGAGACCGGCCGTGACGAAATGCGAAACGGCGTGCTGCATACGCCGTATCAATACACCCTGGAGCAGCTGAAAGCCGCCGTGGCGGAAACCGCGCGTGTCGGCAGCGGTGTGGCGGTGCACGCGCAGGGCGAGCCCGGAACGGGGTACGCAGCGCAGGCCGGCGTAGCCTCCATCGATCATGCGACGCAGCTCAGCGATCAGACCATGAAGCTGATGAAAGAGAAGAACATCCCGGCGGTGCCAACCTTCGCGGTATTCGAATACTTTATGAAGGAAATGCCCGAGCGGGCTGCGCGCGAGCAAGAAATGCTGGATTACAAGGTCAAGGAGTTTCAGAAGCAGATTGCCGCCGGTGTGCCGTTTGCGGTGGGCTCGGACGTGGGACCGTTCCCGCATGGCACCCAGGCGCGCGAGTTGGAATTGATGGTGAAGTATGGGATGAAGCCGCTGGCCGCACTGCAGGCAGATTTGCTCAATGGCGCGAAACTGCTCGGCTGGGGCGGGCAGATTGGTGCTTTAAAAGCGGGTTACTACGCCGACATCATCGCCGTGCCTGGCTCGCCATTGGAGGACATCGCCAACGTGAGTCGTGTTGCCTTCGTGATGAAGGGCGGCGTGGTAGTGAAGCCCATCGCGCATTGAATAGATAAGGGGAAAGGCCATGCGAATAGCTCTGGGGATTGCGCTGCTGGCGTTCGGGATTTGCTTGAGCGCGTGCGCGCCGCCGCCGTTCGATGCAGTGGGCGAGGGCCGCAAATTGGCGGCCCGCGATGCCGAATGGGCCAACCTCTCGCGGGACGGCAAGGATATCGACAAGATCGTGTCCTACTGGACCGAGGATGCACGGGTGATCCTACCGGGACAACCGGTGTATGACGGCAAGGCGGCGATTCGCAGCTTCGTCACGGCCGCCCTGAAACTGCCGGGTTTCAAGATTCACTGGGTGTCCGAATCACCGGTGTTTTCCGCAGATGGAACCATGGCGTGGCTTTGGGGTGTCGTTGAAACGAGCATGGCGGACGACAAAGGATTGGTCACGACCGCGAAGGGCCGTGCGCTGACCGTGTGGCGTAAAGATGCCGACGGCGAGTATCGCTGCGTCATGGATATCAACAACGACCCGCCGCCGGCGAGCTAACGCGCGGCGCGGTACACCCTCAGATGCGATAATACAAAGTAGTGTTAAATTTAATACAAATGAGTGTTATATTTAACAGTACATAGTGTTAATCGGCGGAGGCCTCATTTATGGATGCCGATTCTCCGGTACCCAATCCTTTTGTTTACGGCCAAGTATTGCTACCGGGCAGGCCTTTTTGTGCGAGACCGCATTTGGAGGCCGGCATTCTCGAGGCGGCCAACCATCAGCGGCGCATCGTCCTGCTGGGCGAGCGACGCATGGGCAAATCGAGCTTGGTCGAGCATACCTTGCAACGACCGGATCAAATCCTGGTGGCGGTCGACCTGCGCGGACTGGACTCGGTGGCGGATTTCATCGATCGAGTACTGCTGCGTTTGTCGACGACGTTGGAGCATCACCGGGTGCTTACGAAACATTTGCCTCAGCCGCTGAAAGACGCGCTCGCGTTTGTCAGCGAGGTGAGCGTGAGTC
>JAXDQN010000083.1:0-4646 GCA_034667865.1 Gammaproteobacteria bacterium | reverse complement strand
GGGACCCACAACGCCGCCAGTGCGCAGCCCATGCGCTCCAAGCCGGTCTTGAGGATCAGCGAAAATTCATCGGCATCGCTCGACGCGGACTGATTAGACTGCATCTCCATCATCAGGTCCAGGTCGCGTTCGCGAATATCCAAATCGCGCTCGCGCGAACCCAGCTTCGAGCGCAGCGACAACTCGCGCCGCAGGCACTCCAAGGCCGGCTGCACCAGCTGGCGCACCGTCTGCAAAGGGCGCGGTTCGATCTGGGTGCCGGACAAGCGGATGATCAAACTGACAATGCCAAGCAGCTCGATCAGTTCGCCGCGAACTGCGAAGGAGTAAACGACGCGGTCGGCATCCAAGGTGCGCGCTACCCCGGGGAATTCTCCGCGGTCGGCGAGCGCGTTCGAGATGGCGTCTTTGATGACCTCAGGCTCATCGCTCAGATCCAATTCGTCGGATGCCCAGACCAGGTTCGAAAATCCATCATGCACGACCACGCCGCGCAGGCTTGGCATGAGCATGCGCAACAATCGGCCATACGGCTCGAATGAGGCATCCTCCGACGCGGTGTCGGGCACGTTGGGTTTGCGGTCGAGCACGGAAGCCAACTCAGGCAATTCTTAGGATTGGGCGCACAATACAATGTGATGGAAACCCTGCATTTCATCCTTGACGAGCGTCGCAGTTCAACGCTTGGGGGTGGCGCTAAATTTGCGGCGTAGCGGTGCGTTTCTCAATAAATTGACAATAAGCGGCCGCTGCTGTGATGCATATCGCGCTTCGGCTGCCGCAGCCCCTCAGCGCCCGAGAAAGCGCAGCAAATAGCGCCCTCCCGGAAATCGCACCAGGCGAAACACCCGGCTCCAAAAGGTTTTGGCCTTCTGGTCGAATTCAGCCAGAGGCAGGTTTTCATACAGGTGCCGCAGCGGCTCGTGCACGATGACAGTGGCGCCTTCCACCGTCTCCACACGCTCGCCCGACATGAAGCTCAAGAGCGCCATGTCGCTGTGCCATTCGATGCCGAGATTGGTGACCGCCTCAGTCCCAAACGCTCTCGCCGGACTTGCCTGCAAGGAGCCATGCCGCGCTCCTTGCACGATGACGTCAACACCATGCGGCGTGGTTTGCCTCAGCCGCCAGACATTCTTGCCGAAAACTTGCGCGGAGAATTCGCCGGTAAAATTTCGTCGCATCTTGGGATTCATTGCCTCATCCTACTCCGATGGAGTTATTACCTGGACAAACCTGGAGTTCCAGCGGGCGACCGCGGCTCGATTATCTTGCCGTCGGCAGACTGGCGTTCCCCTTCATGGTCAACAGCGCCGTGCAAGCCGTGCTGAACGCCACTGACACGTGGTTCATCGGGCGCGTATCGCCGGCTGCGACGGCGGCAATCGGCGCAGTGTACTGGCCCATTCTGGTGTTCGTGTTTCTGCTGGGCGGAGTCGGGTTGGCGGTGCAAACACTGGTGGCGCAGGCCTTCGGCGGCCACCGCTTCACGCGCGCCTCGCAGGCAACCTGGACGGCGTTGTGGGCCTCACTGTGCACCGTGCCGTTCTTCACCCTGCTGGCCGTCACCGGCAAGCAGCTGTTCGCGCCCTTCGGCATCGCGCCGCAAACTTTGCAGCTGGCGCTCGAATATTGGTTTCCGCGCATGCTTGGCGGGCCGCTGGCGGTGGCCATGTGGGCGACGTTGGGATTCTTCAATGGCATCGGACGGCCGGTGATTACGCTGAGAATAGTCAGCCTGGTTGCGGTGATCAACGCGATTTTCAATCAGCTGTTCATGTTCAACTTCGGACTCGGGGTGGCCGGCTCCGCATGGGCCACCGATGCCGCGCAATTGATCGGCGTGATGCTCACCATGCTGTGGTTTCTGGGACCAAGCACGCGGGCGAAGTATCGATCGCACCTAACCATGCGCCCGCATGCCGGTGCGTTGTGGCAGCAGCTTAAATTGGGATTTCCCATGGGGCTGCTGACGGCCGCCGACATCTTGGGATTCGCGCTGTTTCAATTGATGCAGGTGCGGTTGGGAACGGTGGATGGTGCGTCGAGTCAGATCGTCATGATGCTGACCTCGTTCTGCTATATGCCCGCTGTCGGCATCGCCATGGCCGGCACGACGCTGGTCGGACAGGCCATCGGCGGACACCGTCGGGACTGGGCATTCAAAGTCGGTAACGGGATAATATTGATGGCGGTGGTGTACATGGCTGCCATAGGTGTGCTTTTGGGGGCGCTGGGCCCTTGGCTGCTGCCGCTGTTCACCAATGCCGCCGACCCGGATGCAGCTCTCGTTGTGGCACGAGGCGGTACGCTGCTGTGGATAGCCGCCGGCTACCAGCTGTTCGATGGACTGAATATCAGCAGTGGGGCCGCGCTGCGCGGTGCGGCCGACGTGCGCCTCCCCGCGCTGATGGTTTTGGCGCTCTCGTGGCTGCTGTTCGTGCCGTTGGCGCACAGTCTGTCGTTCGCGCCGGGTCAGGGCTGGGTCGATTGGCTGCCGCAGTTCGGCCGCGGCGCCGTCGGTGGTTGGATCGCGGCGTTGATCTACATTTTTTTCCTGGGTGTGATGCTATATCTACGTTGGTACTCGCGCGCTTGGCAGCGCATTGCAATCATGGTCAGGCAGTGACTCGTTTAAAAATCGCCTTTCTGCCGATGTTGCTGTGCGCGCCCTTGGCCAGTTGGTCGGCCGCGACGCTACCGGCCAGTATCGTGCAAGTCATGAACGCGGAGCGCCTGCCGCCAAGCTCAGTCAGCTTCGTCGTCATCGATCCTGAAACCGGGCGCGTGCTGCTGAGCCAGCTTCCCGATGTGCCGCGCAGTCCGGCCTCGACGGTCAAGACTCTCACCACCTTCGCGGCTTTGGACATGCTGGGTGCGACCTATACCTGGCATACGCGCGCAGCGACACGCGGCGCGATCAGCGACGGCGTCTTGGATGGCGATTTGATACTGCAAGGCGGTGGTGATCCCTACATCACACTGGAGCGCTGGTGGAGTTTCGTGCAAGCGCTGCGCGCCAAGGGTTTGAAGTCGATCCGGGGCGACATCGTCATCGACAACAGCGCATTTTCGCTGCCGCCGGAGGACCCAGGCGCTTTCGATGGGCGGCCAAACCGCTCCTACAATGTGCTGCCCGATGCGCTCATGGTGAATTTCCAATCGGTGGAATTTCGCGTTGCCGCCAACCCCGACAGCCATCGGGTCGAGATCGTGCCGACGCCCGCCCCGGTGAATCTCAACATCGAAAATCACATCCGCTTCGTCGCCGGAAGATGCGGTGGCGGCGCGGGCCGAGTGGACTTTCAGGTGGCTTCGGCGGGCTGGGACCGGGTGGTGTTCAACGGCGCTCTGTCGGCTCGCTGCACTGAACAGAGCTTCGCGCGGGTGCTGCTGCGACCGACGACCTATGCCTACGGCACGTTCGTCGAACTGTGGCGCCAGTCCGGCGGCGAATTCAACGGCAAGTTGCGGGTCGAAACGGCGGCGGCCGATGCCAAACCGCTGCTCAGCTACGAGTCTCTGACCTTGGGTGAAATCGTCCGGCTCACCAATAAGTTCAGCAGCAATCTCATGGCCCGGCATCTGCTGCTGACGGTGGGCAAGGAGCGCTTCGGCGATCCGGCGACGCTGGAAAAGGGCGCCGACACGATCGCGGAGTGGGGGCAAGAACGGGGTCTGGATTTGCACGGCATCGACATCGACAACGGCTCGGGCTTGTCGCGGAGCACGCATATCTCGGTGCTGCAACTCGCAAAGACCTTGAGTGCGGCCTTCCGCAGCCGATTTGCGCCGGAATTTATGGCGTCTCTGCCGTTGGCCGGACTCGATGGCACCTTGCGCTCGCGGATGAAGAGCAGTCCTGGCGGGTCGGTGCGGTTGAAAACCGGCCATCTCGACGGCGTCAGCGGCGTCGCCGGCTATGTGACGACGGCGGGCGGGAAAACCTACGTGCTCGCGTCACTGGTGAATAATGCGCGGGCCGATTACGGCGCCGCTGAGCCTTTGCACGCCGCCCTGGTGGCGTGGATGCTGAATGATCTTTGAGGATTTAGGGTTTTTCCAAATCCCAAAGAATGGCGGTGACGTCTTTGCGCAGCCACACGCCGAATCCCACGTAGCGAAACGATCGCTGCAGCCGCCGCCGGTACCAGATGCCCGGACGCAGGTGGACCGCGCGATCGGTGAGGCTGCGATCGCAGTTCTCGCGCCAATCCTCGAGCGTCAGCGCCGAGACGTATAGCGCGGCGCGGCTCAAGCGCGCCATGTTGACTATGGCGCGCGCGGCCTCTTGGTCCGTGAGGTACTGAAGCACGTCGTAGCACACCGCCAGGTCAAACGGCCGGCGCGGCGCGAAGTCCACCACCGATCCCTTGGTCCAATCGAAACGCGAACACAGAAACTCGCTGTTTTCGAGTCCGGTGTACTTGGCGCGCGGCAGCAGCTTGGCGAATGGTTTACGCAGCAAGCCGATGCCACAACCGGCATCGAGAATGCTGCGAACCGGAATTTGTGTGTGGCGCAATATGGCGGCTATCACCGCCGCGCGATTCGACATCTCGCCCGCCGTGATCACGCGTGTCGCCGGATTCAAGTAGAACTTGCGAAAGTAGTCGGCGTCGAAGTTGTTTTTGGTCGAAGGCTGC
>JAXDQN010000082.1:0-20744 GCA_034667865.1 Gammaproteobacteria bacterium | reverse complement strand
ATGGGGGTTCATGGTATAAAGCGCGGCTATTTTTAACAACCCCGCACGCGTGTCGTCACAATCGGCCGGGTGTTCGGTTCGGTTCGCAAGGACTTAGCCGGATTGCCGATTGGGATACGCGGAGGCTCAACCCGACCAGGAGTATTTATTATGACCAGCGTGTCTATGCGACAGATGCTGGAAGCGGGCGTCCATTTTGGACATCAAACCCGCTTCTGGAACCCGAAAATGGCCCCTTTCATTTTCGGTGAACGAAACAAAATTCACATCATCAACCTGGAGAAGACCCAGCCCCTGTATATGGCGGCGGCGGCCTTCATAAAGGGCGTGTCCGCGGAGGGCGGCAAGGAGCTGTTCGTCGGCACCAAGCGTTCGGCTCGCGACGCCGTGCAAAAAGAGGCCGCGCGCTGCGCGATGCCCTATGTAAATCAGCGTTGGCTGGGCGGCATGCTCACCAATTTCAAGACCATCCGTCAGTCCATCAAGCGGCTGAACGAATTGGATGACATGGCGCAGAGCGGTGCGCTCGACCGCCGCGGCAAGAAAGAGGCGCAGATGCTGCGCCGGGAAATGGACAAGCTGCTGCGCAGCCTGGGCGGCATTCGCGACATGACGGCTCTGCCCGATGCGCTGTTCGTCATCGACGTGGGTCATGAGCAAATCGCGATTCACGAAGCGCGGAAGCTCGGCATTCCGGTGGTGGCCGTGGTGGACACCAATTGCTCGCCGGACGGGATCGACTATGTCATCCCCGGCAACGACGATGCCATGCGCGCCATTCTTTTGTATGCCGGCGGGGTGGCCGAGTCCGTGCTCGAAGGTAGGTCCTCGCTGCCGGAAGTACCGGTGGGCGAAGATGAATTCGTTGAATTGGACGAAGAAGGCAATCCGAAGAAGCGCTCTGCGGGTGGCCGCCGTCCGCCGCCTCCGGGCCGAGGTGGCCAGAAGAAGCCGCCGCCGCGCCGCAAGGCGCCTGTAACCGCAGTTCCGGGCGCTGCTGTGGCTGTAGCCGCCGACGATGCCGAGGTCGACGATGTCGACGCGGTGGATACTCCGCCGGCCGAGACGCGTCCGGCCAGCGCCCCGCGCCGCCGGCCTGTGGGCCGCAGCGGCGGCGGTGGGCCGCCCCGGCGCGGCGCTTAAGGTCGTCATCGGCCGGCGAAGTCGCCGGCCGGTTTCGTATTGGCAAACACTTGAGGAACCGTCGGGCTCGGCGGTTGAGTACCAATGAACATTACCGCAGATTCAGTCAAACAACTTAGAGAGCGCACCGGCGCGGGCATGATGGAGTGCAAGAAAGCGCTGGTCGAAACCCAGGGCGACTTGGATGCCGCCGCGGAACTGATGCGCAAAACCGGATTGGCGAAGGCCGACAAAAAGGCCGCTCGCGTGGCCGCCGAAGGCATCATTGCCATCGAACGGTCAGGCAATAACGCCGTCATGGTGGAAGTGAACTGCGAAACCGACTTCGTCGGACGCAGCGATGAGTTCACGGGCTTCGCGCGCGATGTGGCGCAGCTGGCGCTCGCGGCGGCTCCCGCCAATGTCGAGGCACTGCTGACCCAATCCAAAGACGGCGCGACGCTCGACGAGCGGCGCCGTGCGCTGATCGCGAAGATCGGCGAGAAGATCGACGTGCGCCGCTTCGTGAGAGTGACTTCAACCGGTCCGTTGGGCGCCTACACCCATGGCACTCGCATCGGCAGTTTGGTGGCGATGCAGGGCGGGGATGAGCCGCTGGCCAAGGATCTGGCCATGCACGTGGCCGCGCTCAATCCGGCCTACATCGATAGCGCGGATGTGCCGACCGACGTGGTCGAAAAGGAACGCGAAATTTTGACGGAACAGACCAAGGGCGAGAAGAAGCCGCCGGACATCATTGCCAAAATGGTCGATGGCCGGCTGCGCAAGTACTTCGCGGAAATCACCCTGATGGGACAGCCGTTCGTGAAGGATCCGGACACCAGCGTCGAGAAGCTGGTGAAGAAAGCCGGCGCCAAGGTGACCCAGATGGTGCGCTACGAAGTGGGCGCGGGCATCGAGAAAAAGCAGGAAGACTTCGTCAGCGAAGTGATGGCACAGGTAAAAAAGCAGCACTAGTTACCTTATGACCAACAAACCCGGCACGGCACGTTATCGAAGAATTCTAGTCAAACTGTCCGGCGAAGCATTGCTGGGCAGCGAGGATTACGGCATCGATCCCGTCATCCTCAAGCGCATTGCCGGCGAGATTCGCGATCTCACGCAAATGGGCGTGCAGGTGGCGGTGGTCTTGGGCGGCGGCAACATTTTTCGCGGCGCGGGCCTGGCGCGGGCCGGCATGGATCGTGTCACCGCCGATCATATGGGCATGCTTGCCACGGTGATCAATGCGCTGGCGATGCAGGACGCGCTCGAGAGTCTCGGCTGCTATGCGCGCGTCATGTCGGCGCTGCGCATCAACGAAGTGTGCGAGGACTACATCAGGCGGCGCGCCGTGCGGCACCTGGAAAAAGGCCGCGTGGTCATTTTCGGCGCCGGCACCGGCAATCCGTTTTTCACCACCGACACGGCGGCCAGTCTGCGGGCCATCGAGATGAACGCCGAAATCCTGCTCAAGGCCACCAAAGTCAACGGCATTTACGATTCCGATCCGGTCATCAATCCGGCTGCCAAACGCTATGCGCGTCTGACGTTCGACAAGGTCTTGACCGATCGCCTGAATGTCATGGATGCCACGGCCATCGTGATGTGCCGCGATAACAATTTGCCGCTGCAGGTGTTCAACCTGTTTAATGCCGGCGACCTGCTGCGCATCGTTCAAGGTGAAGATGTCGGCACCGTCGTGTCCACCGAACCGTAAGACGAGGGGGAATCCATGCTCGAGGATGTCAAGAAAGACGCGACCCAGCGCATGCAGAAATGCGTGAGCGCGTTCAGGGAGCAGCTGAAGAAAATGCGCACCGGCCGTGCGCACACCAGCCTGATTGAACACATCAAGGTCGATTATTACGGCTCGGAAATGCCGTTGAACCAAGTGGCCAACATAGCGACCGAGGATGCGCGCACGCTCACCGTCAGCCCATGGGAAAAGGCCATGGTGCCGGTCATCGAGAAAGCCATATATAAGTCCGACCTGGGACTTACGCCGAACACGGCGGGGCAGATCATCCGCATTCACATGCCGGCGCTGACCGAGGAGCGCCGCCGCGACATCATCAAAGTGGTCAAGTCCGAGGCCGAGAACGCGCGCGTTGCGGTGCGCGGCGTGCGCCGCGAAGTGATGACCGAACTGAAGGAAATGCTCAAGGAAAAACTCATCGCCCAGGATGATGACCGGCGCGCCCAGGACGATGTGCAGAAGCTCACCGATAAACATGTCGCGGATATCGATCACGCCATGGCGGAGAAAGAAAAGGAGCTGATGCAGGTCTGAGCCAGGACCTGCACCCGTCCAATGTCGAGCGCCGACTCGCCGCAGCATGTGGCCATCATCATGGATGGCAACGGCCGCTGGGCACGCTCGCGCGGCATGCCGCGCGTCGCCGGCCATCGTGCCAGCGTCAAGGTGGTGCGCAAGGTGATCGAGGAATGCGCACGGCTCAATGTCCGCTATCTGACGCTGTTTGCCTTCAGCAGCGAGAACTGGCGCCGCCCGCCCGATGAAGTGGGCATGTTGATGGGATTGTTTCTTGATGCCTTGGTGCGCGAGGTGGCTGAGCTGCACAAGAACCAGGTGCGCATGCGCTTCATCGGCGATCGCTCCGCGCTGGGCTCGGAATTGACCGAGCGCATGCGCGAAGCGGAAGAGCTGACCGCCGGCAATACCGGCCTGGGGCTGATGGTGGCGGTGGCCTACGGCGGGCGATGGGACATTGCCCAAGCCTGCCGCCGGCTGGCGCTCGAGGCGGCTGCCGGCCAACTCATCGCCGCTGAGATCTCGGAGGCCCAAATCGCGGCGCGCTTGGCGCTGGCGGGGATTCCCGACCCCGATCTGCTGATTCGGACCGGCGGCGAGCAGCGCATCAGCAATTTTTTGCTGTGGAACCTGGCTTACACGGAATTGTATTTCTCCGCTGCGTTGTGGCCGGAATTCTCGCCGCAGCATCTGCAGAGCGCGTTTGATTTCTATGCGCAGCGCGAACGCCGCTTCGGCAAGACCTCCGATCAGGTCGCAGTCAAAGTCGATGCTTAAGACGCGGGTCATCACCGGCTGCATTCTTGGCGCGTTGCTGCTGGCTATCTTATTCCTGCTGCCGCCGCTGTGGACGGTGCTGGCATGGGGTCTGATTTTTGTGATCGGCGGCTGGGAGTGGGCCGGGTTCGGCGGCCTGCGCAGGCTTGCGGCGCGGGCCGCCTATACCGCGGCCATCGCCGCGCTGCTGTTCGCCGCATGGCAATGGACCGAGCAGCGTTCCAATCTGTTGACCTTGTTCGGCCTGGCGGTCGCCTGGTGGGGAGTGGCCTTTCTGTGGCTGGTCATCGCGCCCGCACGCCACAAACCGTGGCTGGCGCTGCTGTGCGGAGTGCCGGTTTTAGTTCCGGCCTTCGTGGCGCTGGGGCGACTGCAAACCTCTGTCGACGGATTTGCGCGCGGTCCGTTGATCGTACTGTGGCTGGCGTCGATGGTCTGCGCCGCCGACGTCGGCGCTTTTTCCGCAGGGCGCAGTTTTGGGCGCCATAAGCTCGCGCCGCGCGTCAGTCCGGGCAAGACTTGGGAAGGCGCGGCCGGAGGCGCGGCTGCGGTCGCTCTGGTGGCTTGGGGTGGAGCGTTGCATTTCGATCTGCCGGTGCCGGCCATGGTGGCATTTGGCCTTTGCATCGCAACTGTTTCGGTGATCGGCGATCTAACGGAAAGCATGTTCAAACGCGCAGCGGCACTCAAGGACAGCGGCGGAATTCTTCCGGGACACGGTGGGATGCTGGACCGGCTCGACAGCGTGACGGCCGCGGCGCCCCTGTATGCGCTCGGATTGTTCGGGTCTGGTGTGATTCGATGAGCAGCCAACGCGGCATCGCCATCCTGGGATCGACCGGCAGCATCGGACGCAGCACCCTGGCGGTGATCGCGCTGCATCCGGAGGCCTTCAAGGTCACCATGCTCGGTGCGCACAGCAGCTGGCAGACCATCGTCGAGCAGGCGAAACAATTTCAAGTCGAGACGGTGGTGCTGCTCGATGAGCAAGCCGCCGCGCAGGCGCGCGCCGCGTTGCGCGATTGCGGCGCCAAGACCCGGGTCGAATCCGGCGCGCAAGCCCTGGCGGATGCCGTCACGGGCAGCGAAGTGCACATGGTCATGGCGGCCATCGTCGGCGCCGCCGGTTTGTTGCCGACGCTGGCCGCGGTGCGTGCCGGCAAGCGCGTGTTGCTGGCCAACAAGGAAGCGCTGGTCATGACGGGCCGCTTGCTGATGGACGAAGTGCGCCGCGCCGGCGCGCAACTGATTCCGATCGACAGCGAACATAACGCCATTTTCCAATGCATGCCCGCCGGCTACCTGCCGGGGGACGTTGCGGCCGGCGTCACGCGCTTGCTGTTGACCGCCTCCGGCGGACCGTTTCGCACCACCGACATGGCCAAGCTGCCGCATGTCACGCCGGACGAGGCTTGCGCGCATCCGAAATGGAAAATGGGACGCAAGATTTCCGTGGATTCGGCCACGTTGATGAACAAGGGTCTCGAGGTCATCGAGGCGACGCTGCTGTTCGATTTGCCGGAAACCAAAGTCGATGTGGTGGTGCATCCGCAAAGCGTAATTCACTCGCTGGTGGAGTATGCGGACGGCTCAATGCTGGCGCAGCTCGGCGCGCCTGATATGCGCACGCCGATCGCGCAGGCGCTGGCCTGGCCCGCGCGTTTCGCCTCCGGTGTACAATCCTTGGACCTGATCTCCATTGGACAACTGGGATTTGAGCCGCCGGACTATATTCGATTCCCTTGTCTTGCACTGGCCCGAGCCGCGGCGCGCACCGGCGGCACCTCTCCCACCGTGCTGAATGCCGCCAACGAAGTGGCGGTTCAAGCGTTTCTTGACGGACGCTTGAACTTTGTAGGTATTTCAAGGGTCATTGACAAGGTGCTGCAGCGCGCCGACTCCTCATCAGTGCGGGTTCTAGGCGATGTCTTGGATGCCGACGCTGCGGCAAGACGCCTGGCTGTTAGCTTGATCGAGCTTAGCTCTGGAGCCTTTGCATGAAGATTTTGATCATTCTGGCGGCGTTCTTGGTTGCGATCAGCATCCTGGTGGCCGTACATGAATTCGGCCATTACTGGGTCGCAAAAAAGCTCGGGTTCAAGGTGCTGCGCTTCAGCATCGGCTTCGGCAAGCCGCTGCTGACCCGTGTGGGCAAAGATGCCGACCGCACCGAATACTGCCTGGCTGCCATACCCCTGGGTGGATACGTCAAATTGCTCGACGAGCGCGAAGGCGAGGTGGCTGCCGAGGAGTTGCATCGCTCCTTCACGCGCCGGCCCATCGCGCATCGGGTGGCCGTGCTGTTGGCGGGTCCGGCCATGAACCTGCTGTTTGCGGCGCTGGCGTACGCGATTTTGGCTATGGCCGGGACGAATACCGTTAAACCCATCGTGGCGCAGGTGCGGCTCGACAGCCCGGCGGCCATCGGCGGACTGCGCCGCGGCGATCAGATCGTGCGCGTCGGCGAGCGCGCCGTGGCGAATCTCGAAGAGCTGCAGATTGCCTTGATCCGGCAGTTCAGCGATGAGGGCGTGGTGCCGTTGCGCGTACGGCGCGGCGGATCGGAACTGCCGCTAACCCTGCGCGTCAACGAAGATCGGCGGGCGCTGACGGAACCCGGGCGCCTGTTGCCCGGCTTGGGCTTCGATCTCACGACCTGGAATGCCAGCACCAGCGTGCATGAGGCAACGAGCGACAGCGCCGGTTATAAGGCGGGCTTGCGGGTCGGCGACCGCTTGGTAAGCGCCGACGGTCAGGCGATTGCCAATCGCAGCGAGTTCATTTCGCTGGTGAGCGGCTCACCGGGCCGCGATCTGACGCTTGAAGTCGAGCGCGGTTCGCAGCGATTGAGTATGGTGGTGCCCGTGCCGAAAGTGGTGGAGCAGGGCAGAAGCATCGGCCGCTTGGGGATTTCGCTCGAAGAAGGAGCGCAGAGTTGGCCGCCGGGATTGATGGAGACCCATCGCCTTGGCCCTTTCAACGCGCTGCAGGCGGGGGTCGCGAAGACCTGGGAGATGTCTGCGCTGACGGTGCAGATGCTGTGGCGAATGCTGACCGGACAGGTGTCCGCGAAGAACATCAGTGGAGTGGTCAGTATTGCGGAGTTTGCCGGCGTCAGTGCGTCGATCGGGATCGCGGCGTACTTGGATTTCTTGGCCATCATCAGCGTGAGCCTAGGGGTGCTCAATCTGATGCCGGTGCCGCTGCTCGACGGCGGTCAGATCGTGTACCAGGCTGTGGAGGCGGTGAAGGGCAGCCCCATGTCCGAGCGCGCCCAATTGTTTGGTCAGCAAATCGGCATCGCCTTGCTGGTGGTTTTGATGAGCCTGGCCTTCTATAACGATATTTCAAGACATTTGAATTAACGGGACAACATGAACAAATTGAAGTTCGAGCCGCTCGAACGGCGCTGCCACTGTGCCGCCGTCCTCCGACATCGCATTCGGTCCTTGCCGCGTGCGGCTTGAATTTCGCGCCGGTTTGCTGGTGGCGTTAGCCACGCAGCCGGTCTACAACGCGGTTAACGCGCAGACTCCCGAGCCGGCGCCGGCGACTCAGGCGCCGAGCCCTCGGCCGCCTGATGCCGCTGCAGCCGAAGTGGCCGCGCCCGAACCTGCCGCACCGGCGGCAGGACCCGCGCCCGCCATACCTACCCCTGCTTCAGCACTGGCAAGCCAGGGGCAGGGTGGATTTACCGTCGGCGATATTCGCATCGAGGGATTGCAGCGCATCTCGGAAGGCACGGTATTCAATTACCTGCCGGTGAACATCGGCGATCATCTCGATTCCCAAAGAATCGGCGAGGCGATGCGCGCGCTGTACACCACCGGCTTCTTTCGCGATGTGGAGTTGCGCCGCGACGGCAATACCCTGCTGGTGGTGGTGGTCGAGCGACCCTCGATCGCCAAGTTCGAATTGAAGGGCAACAAGGACATCAAGACCGAGGATTTGCAAAAGAGTCTGCGCAACGTGGGACTGGCGACGGGCAAGACCTTTGACCGTTCGGTGCTGGAAGACGTCAAACAATACCTGACCGATCAATATTTCAGCCGCGGCAAGTACGCCGTGCGCGTGGATACCAAGATCACCGACCTGCCCGGCAACAAGGTCGACATCATCGTCGACATCAAGGAAGGCAAGCGCGCGAAAATCGAGATGATCAACCTCGTGGGCGACACCAAGTTCAAGGAAAAGGATGTCCTCAACACCTTTGAACTGAAAACCCCGAATTGGCTTTCCTGGTACAAGCAGGACGATCGCTACTCGCGCGAGTCATTGACCGGCGACTTGGAAAAGCTGCGCTCCTACTACATGGACCGCGGCTATGCCAACTTCGAGATCGAATCGACTCAGGTCGCGATCGCGCCGGAAAAGGACGACATGTTCATCTCCGTGAACATCAATGAGGGCGAGGTCTTCAAGGTATCGGAAATCAAGCTGGCGGGAACCATGGTGGTTCCGGAAGAGCAGCTGCGCAAGCTGCTGCTGATCAAGCCGGGCGATACCTTCTCGCGCAAAGCCATCACCAGCAGCCAAGAACTCATGAGCTATCGGCTCGGGGCCGACGGCTATGCTTTCGCCAAGATCGATCCGGTGCCCACGCCCGATAACGACAAGAAAACCGTGTCCATCACGTTCTTCATCGAGCCGGGCAACCGCGTGTACGTGCGGCACATCAATTTCGAGAACACCACCGCCATCAACGATGAGACCTTGCGCCGCGAAATGCGTCAGCTGGAAGGCGGCTGGCTGTCCAATTCCGCGATCGAGCGCTCCAAGGAGCGTATCCAGCGCCTACCGTACGTCGAGAAGGTGGAATTCGAGACCAAGCCGGTCCCGGCCAGCGCCGATCTGGTGGACGTCAACTACAACATCAAGGAAGGCCTCCCCGGGCAATTCGGCGGCGGCATCGGCTATTCGGAATCGCAGAAATTCAGTCTGAACGGCAATTTCGTACACAGTAATTTCCTGGGCAGCGGCGATCGCATTGCACTTGAAATCAACGCCGGCAAGTTCAGCAAGAGCTACACCTTCGCGCAGACCGATCCGTACACCACGGTGGACAATGTGTCGCGCACCGCCTCGATCACCTTCCGCGACGTCACGCAGTTCGTGGCAGCCTCCTCGGCGTTCTCGACCAAGCAGATCACCGGCGCCTTGCAGTGGTCCTATCCGATCACCGAATACCAGTACTTGACGGCCGGTGTGTCGGCCAACAAGAACAGCTTGGTGGTGTCCCAGGGCTACAGCGCCCAGCAGTCGGTGGATTGGGTCAAAAACAACGGCCACACCTTCCAGCGCGACTTGACCGATACCAACGGCGATGGCGTGGTCAATTCACTGGACAATCCCTATACCGTGTTCGGCACGGATTTCTACACTTACGAGCTGACCGGCGGTTGGTCCTACGAAGGCCGCAATCGGGCGCTGTTCCCCGACCGCGGCATGAAGATCCAGCTCTCGGCGCGTTACGCCTTGCCCTTGAGTTCGGTGCGCTACTACCAGACGAACTTCGATTTCATCCGATACATTCCGTTGTGGAAAAAATTTGTGTTGTCGGTACAGGCTTCCGTCGACTACGCCTCCGCGTTGGGCAGCACCACCGCGTTGCCGCCGTATTTGAATTATTTCGCCGGCGGTCCCGACAGCATTCGGGGCTACCGGGAAAGCCGTTTGGGCCCCCACGACAATATCGGCGTCGGCAATCCCTTCGGCGGCAATTTCCGGATCGTGAACCGCTACGAAATGATCTTTCCGGTGCCCGACAAGTGGAAAAGCGCCGCTCGGGTGAGCTGGTTCTATGACATCGGCAACGTGTTCCAAACCGGCAACAAGGTCAAATTCCTGGGGGTGGACGACGTAACGCCGGTCGACTACCACTTCAGTTATGATAATCTAAAGCGATCTACCGGCATCGCGGTGCAGTGGCTGGCGCCCCTTGGGTTGTTCCGTTTCTCGTACGGCATTCCCCTGAATGCGAACCCCGGCAACACGGTTAGATTCAACGACGAAACAGAACGCTTTCAATTTTCCATCGGTCAAGCATTTTGACCCCAATTTGAGGTCTTAAAGATCAACATGTCGACTTATCTTCGCAGCATTGCGTTTTCGGTATTGAGCTTGTGCGGACTCATGGTTGCGCAACCGGCGAGCGCCGAAATCAAGATTGGTTATGTCAATTTCCAGAAGCTGCTGGAAGATGCGCCGCAGACCAAGTCGGCCATGACCAGCTTGGAAAACGAATTTGCCCCGCGCCGCCGCGAACTGCTCACCATGCAGAACGATCTGAAGGCGCGCGATGAGAAATTGCAGAAAGAGGGCGCCGTGATGGCTGAGCCGGATCGCGCCAAGGCCGAGAAGACGCTGCGCGATCAGCAGCGTGAATTCTCGAGAAAGGCCGGCGAGTTCCAGGACGACGCATCAACCCGGCGCAACGAAGAAATCGGCAAGGTGCAGCGCTATCTGGTGGGCGAGATCCAAGCCTATTCGAACTCGCAAGGTTTCGATCTGGTCATCGCCGAAGCCATATTTGCCAAACCGGCGCTCGATATCACGGCGCAGGTGTTGGCGGTGCTGGCCACCAAGCCGACCACATTGCCGGCCGCGCCTGCAGCCCCGGCGGGTGCGGGAACCGCGCCGTCGGGCAAGGCGCCGACGCCTCCGGCCAAGCCTGCGGGCGGCAAGTAACGCGGTCGCATTCGCCCACCGCACTCGAGGCATTCTTCAGTGCAGGGTGAGTTCAGTTTAGGGGAGCTTGCGGTGCGGTTTGGGCTGACCTTGCGAGGCGAGCCCAGCCTCACCGTGCGTCGCGTCGCCACGCTGTCGCACGCGGAAGCGGGTTCCGTCAGCTTCCTGGCCAATTCCCGTTATCGACGCCAGCTGGACAGCACGCGCGCAACCGCCGTGCTGCTGTCGCCGGCGGATGCGGATGCGTGTCCGACCGCCGCATTGATCGACCCCAATCCGTATCTCGCGTACGCGCGAATCGCCACCTTGATGTACCCGGAGCCTGTAAGGGCTGCCGGCATCCATCCGACTGCGGTGGTCGCGGCCGGCGCGCGAGTGGCCGCCAGCGCCCACATTGGGCCCTTGAGCGTGATCGAGGATGATG
Source organism: Gammaproteobacteria bacterium (assembly GCA_034667865.1). GTDB lineage: Bacteria > Pseudomonadota > Gammaproteobacteria > Steroidobacterales > Steroidobacteraceae > Bog-1198. The sequence goes on along the minus strand of JAXDQN010000082.1, from coordinate 9,459 downwards.
CCGTCATAGGCGAGCGGGTCAGCATTGGACCGGCCTGCGTCGTGCACAGCGGTGCGCAAGTGGGCGATGACTGTCAGTTGATCTCGCGGGTCACCCTCTATGCGGGCGTGAGAGTCGGGCGGCGATGCATCCTGCATGCCGGCTCGGTGGTGGGCTCGGATGGCTTTGGATTTGCGCCGAATGCCGGTACTTGGGTGAAAATACCTCAAGTAGGCACGGTGCGCGTGGGCGATGATGTGGAGATCGGCGCGAACACCAGCATCGATCGCGGCGCAATCGACGACACGGTGGTGGAGGAGGGCGTGAAGCTGGACAACCAGATTCAGGTCGGCCACAACGTCGTCATCGGCGCGCACACGGTGATCGCAGCCTGCACCGGCATATCCGGCAGCACGGTGATCGGCAAACGCTGCATGATAGGCGGCATGGTGGGATTCGCAGGGCATTTGAATATCGCCGACGATGTGGAGATAACCGGTTGCAGCCTGGTGAGTGCGTCGATACGCCAGGGCGGCAGTTACTCGAGCGGCATGCCGACGGTTGAGACTCGAACGTGGCGCCGAATGGTGGCGCATTTGCGCAGATTGGCCAAGAAGGAATGACATGACGGATTCGGGAAAACTAGATATTGAAGGGATCCTGCGGCAGCTGCCGCATCGCTACCCCTTTCTGTTGATCGACCGCGTCATGGAATGCGTCGCCGGCAGCCACATCCTTGCGCTGAAGAACGTGACCTTCAATGAGCCGTTCTTTCCGGGACATTTCCCGCACCGCCCGGTGATGCCGGGCGTTCTCATCATCGAGGCTATGGCGCAGGCGGCCGGCATTCTGGCCTTCAAGACGGTGAAGATCGTCCCTGACATCAATACGCGGTTTTACTTCGTCGCCATCGACAGAGCGCGCTTCCGCAAGCCGGTGGAACCGGGTGATCAGCTGATGCTGAAAGTCACGGTGATGCGTTCCCTCAAGGGCATTTGGAAATTCGCCGGCGTCGCGGAGGTCGATGGCAAGGAAGTGGCCTCGGCGGAAATGATGGTGGCGCCGGAGACCAAGGCGACCGCGCCGAAGGCGACTGCGCCCCGGGGAGAAGCCGGATGATCGATTCGCGGGCGGTCGTATCGCCGCAAGCGCAACTGGCCTCAGATGTACAAGTCGGTCCGTTCACGGTAATCGGCCCGCAAGTAGAGATAGGGGCGGGCACGTGGATCGGGCCGCATGCCGTGATCAACGGACCGACGCGCATCGGCCGGGACAACAAGATTTTTCAATTCGCCTCATTGGGCGATGCGCCGCAGGACAAGAAGTACAAAGGCGAACCCACGCGCCTGGAGATCGGCGATCGCAATGTATTTCGCGAGTCCTGCACGGTGAACCGCGGCACCACCCATGACCAGGGAGTGACGCGCATCGGCGACGACAATCTATTCATGGCGTATTCGCATGTGGCGCACGATTGCCAGCTCGGCAGTAAGATCGTGATGTCGAATGTGGCGACCTTGGGCGGCCATGTCGAAGTGGGCGACTGGGTGATTCTCGGCGGTCTGTCGGCCGTGCATCAATTCACCAAGGTCGGCGCACATTGCTTCATCGCCAATAACGCTGCAGTCACCCGCGACGTGCCGCCGTACGTGATGGCGGTGGGCCAGCCCGCCGTGCCGCATAGCGTCAACTCCGAAGGGCTGAAACGCCGCGGTTTCACGCCTGAGCAAATCCTCAATATCCGACGCGCGTACCGGCTGCTGTACCGCTCGGGCTTGAAATTGAAGGACGCCATGCAGCAGTTGGAACAGGCAGCGCAGAGCCAGCCGGAGATCAAACCCTTCGTCGAGTTCATCAAGCGCAGCTCACGCAGCATCGTGCGGTAACGATGGCGTTGCGGGTGGGTTTGGTGGCAGGAGAGGCATCCGGCGACACGCTGGGCGCCGACCTGATCAACGCACTGCGCCGGATTGCGCCGGACACGCAATTCTTCGGTGTCGCAGGACCCAAGATGCTGGCGGCTGGTTGCGAGGTGTGGGAGCCGGCCGAGTCCTTCGCGGTCATGGGACTGTTCGAAGTATTGCGGCATCTGCCGCAGCTGGCGCGCCTGTTGTCGAAGATCAAACGCATGATGCTGACCGTGCGGCCGGACGTGTTCGTCGGCATCGACGCGCCGGATACCAATCTGCGAATTTCCCGCACGCTGCATGCCGCGGGCATTCCCACGGTGCAGTACGTCAGTCCGCAAGTGTGGGCGTGGCGCCAGGGACGCGCTCGGCGCATGCGCGAGTCGGTGGACCTGGTGCTGTGCCTGCTGCCGTTCGAGAAGCGCTTCTACGACGAGCATGGCATCCGCGCGGAGTTTGTCGGTCATCCGCTCGCCGATGCCATCCCGCTGGAAATCGACCGCCCCGGGGCGCGCGCGGCCTTGGGGCTGCCCATGGAGGGCCAGATCATCGCCTTATTGCCGGGCAGCCGGCGCGGCGAGGTCACGCGCCTGGCGGCAGACTTCATCGCCACGGCACGCTGGCTGAAGGTACAACGACCGAAGCTGAATTTTGTGGCGCCGATGGCCAATGCAGCGGCGCGTGAGATTTTTTCCGAGGCGCTTCAGCGTGATGCGCCGGATTTGAAGATTCACTTGATAGATGGAAAGGCCACCACGGCGTTGAGTGCCGCAGACGCCGTGATGGTGGCTTCCGGCACCGCCAGCCTGGAGACGGCCCTGTGCAAACGGCCCATGGTCGTGGTGTACCGCTTGGGCGCACTCTCGGCCTGGGTGCTGACTCGCCTGAATCTGATCAAATCCAAGTTCTTTGCACAGCCAAATCTACTTGCGGATCGGCGCGTCGTCGGCGAGTATTTTCAGGAGCAGATTGTCCCGGCCTCGATCGGAGCGGAGCTCTTAATGTGGCTTGACGACGATGCGAAGCGCGATGCGCTGGAACAGGAGTTCGCGCGAATTCACACCGAGTTGCGGCGCGGTGCGGGCGCGCGTGCCGCGCGGGCCATCCATGAGCTCCTGAGCGGCCGATGATCGGGCGCATCGTGCGGCGAGTTGCGGGGATCGATGAGGCGGGGCGCGGTCCCTTGGCCGGTCCCGTGGTGGCCGCCGCGGTGATCCTGCGGCCGCGACGCCCCATCGAGGGCGTGGCCGATTCAAAACAGCTGAGCCCCGCAGAGCGCTGCCGCTTGAGCATCGTCATTCGGCGCGAAGCGCTGTGCTTCGGCATCGGCTGGGCCGATCACGCCGAGATCGACGCCTTGAACATTTTGCAGGCGACATTTCTGGCAATGCGCCGCGCCTTGCTGGCGATGAGCGTGCTGCCGGATCACGTGCTGGTCGACGGCAATCGGCTGCCGCAATTGCATGGCTTGGGAAAGGAACTGACCGCACGAGCCATCATCGACGGCGATGTCTTGCAGCCGGCCATCAGCGCGGCCTCTATCCTCGCGAAAACGGCGAGAGATGAGTATATGAATCAAATGCATACGATATATCCTGAATACTCTTTCGCAGATCACAAGGGCTATGCCACCCCCGATCATCAACGGCTGCTGGCGCTGCATGGGCCATGTCCTTTGCATCGCCGTTCTTTCGAGCCGGTGCGTCTGGCGATGGGATGCGTGGCGTGAGTGGATTCGTGCATCTGCGCGTGCACACCGAGTACTCCTTGGTGGACGGCATCGTGCGCGTGCCGGAGCTGATGGCCGCGGTGGCTGCCGCGGGCATGCCGGCCGTGGCGCTCACCGACCAGAGCAACCTGTTCGCGATGGTGAAGTTCTACAAGGAAGCACAGTCGGCCGGCGTCAAACCGCTGATCGGCGTGGATGCGTGGATCCGCGAGGCGGGTGAGCGTGCGCCACCCTCGCGCATCGTGTTTCTGTGCCAAAACTTGGTGGGCTATCGCCACCTGACGCAATTGGTGACGCGAACGTTTCTGGAGGGCCAGCAGCGTGGCGTGCCGATGCTGGATCGCGCCTGGCTGGGCGGCGACGCGCTGCGCGGTCTGATTGTGTTGTCCGGCGGGGCCGAAGGCGATATCGGGCAGGCCATCGTGCGCGGACGCGATGATGAAGCCGCGCGCTGCCTGGCGCGCTGGCAGTCGTTGTGCGGCGATCGCTTCTACCTGGAAGTGCAGCGCGCCGGTCGGCCCGGCGATGAAGCGTATTCCGAGGCGGTCATGGACTTGGCGCAGACGCACGGCGTGGCGGCGCTCGCCACCAACGATGTGCGTTTCTTGACGCGCGCCGACTTCGAGGCGCACGAGGCGCGCGTCTGTATCCATGAAGGCGCACAGCTGGCCGACACCAGCCGCACGCGCCGCTATTCCGAAGAACAGTACTTGAAATCGCCGGCCGAAATGGCCGAGGTGTACGCGGATGCGCCAGAGCTGCTGCGCAACACGGTCGAGGTGGCCAAGCGCTGCTCGTTGGAGATCCGCTTGGGCGCCTCGATTCTGCCGGCCTATCCGGTGCCGGCCGGCAGCAGCACCGAGGCTTTCTTGCGCGAGGAATCACAGCGCGGTTTGAGCGCGCGCCTGGCCGCGACGCCGGCGCTGGCGCTCAATCCCGAGAGTGCGGGGGTGTACCAAGCACGCTTGGAATTGGAGCTCGGCGTGATTTGCGCCATGGGCTTTGCCGGTTATTTCTTGATCGTGGCGGATTTCATTCGCTGGGCGCGCGCGAACGGCGTGCCGGTGGGACCGGGCCGCGGCTCCGGCGCCGGCTCGCTGGTGGCCTATGTGCTGTGCATTACCGATTTGGATCCCATCGAGCATGATTTGCTGTTCGAGCGGTTCTTGAATCCCGAGCGCGTCTCGATGCCGGATTTCGACGTGGACTTCTGCATGGATGGCCGCGACCGGGTCATCGCCTATGTGGCGGAGAAGTACGGCCGTGACCGTGTCTCGCAGATCATCACTTATGGCACCTTGGCCGCCAAGGCGGTGGTGCGCGATGTAGGCCGGGTGCTGGGCCATAACTACGGTTACGTGGACAAGATTGCGAAGCTGATTCCCTTCGAGATCGGCATCACGCTGGACAAGGCGCTGGAGCAGGAAGAAGAACTGCGGCGGCTGTACGATGCGGACGCCGAGGTTCACGAACTGATCGACTTGGCGCGCAGTCTCGAGGGCCTGGCGCGCAATGCCGGCACGCACGCCGGCGGCGTGGTGATTGCGCCCTCGGTGCTGACGGACTTCACGCCGCTGTACTGCGAAGAGGGCAGCACCACGCCGGTGACCCAGTTCGACAAGGACGATGTCGAAGCCGCCGGCCTGGTGAAATTCGATTTCTTAGGCTTGCGCACGCTCACCATCATCGATTGGGTGGTGCGCGACATAAACACCGAGCGCGCGCAACGCGGCGAGGCGCTGCTGGTGATGACTGCGCTGCCCATGGACGACGCCGCGACCTACGCGCTGCTCAAGAGCACCAAAACCACGGCGGTGTTCCAGCTCGAATCGCGCGGCATGAAGGATTTGATCAGGCGCCTGCAGCCGGACCGCTTCGGCGACATCGTCGCGCTGGTGGCGCTGTTCCGCCCCGGTCCGTTGCAGTCGGGCATGGTCGAGGATTTCATAGCGCGCAAGCACGATACCAGCGGTGCGACCATCGACTACCTGCATCCGGATTTAAAGCCGGTGCTGGCGGCTACTTACGGCGTCATCCTGTACCAAGAGCAGGTAATGCAGATCGCGCAGATTCTCGCCGGCTACACCCTTGGCGGCGCCGACCTGCTGCGCCGCGCGATGGGCAAGAAAAAAGCCGAAGAGATGGCCAGCCAACGCTCCGTGTTCGTCAGCGGCGCGGTGGCGCGCGGCGTAAAAGAAGCCCAGGCCACCTATATTTTCGATTTGATGGAGAAGTTTGCCGGCTACGGATTCAACAAATCGCACTCGGCCGCCTATGCCTTGCTGTCGTATCAGACGGCCTGGCTCAAGGCGCACTATCCGGCCGCCTACATGGCCGCAGTACTGTCCTCCGACATGGACAAGACCGACAAGGTCGTGACGCTGATCGATGAATGCACCAGCATGGGACTCAAGGTGCTGCCGCCGGATGTGAACGAATCCGTGTACGCCTTCCGGGTCGCGGGCACCGACCGCATTCGCTATGGCATGGGCGCCATCAAGGGCGTGGGCGCCGCGGCCGTCGAGGCCATTATCGATGAACGCGCGAGCAATGGTGCGTTCAAGAGCCTGCCGGATCTGTGCCGGCGCATTGATTTACAGAAAGTAAATCGCCGCGTGTTCGATGCGCTGATCCGTTCCGGCAGCCTGGATTTGATCGGGCCGAATCGCGCCACGCTGACCGCCGAGTTGGATCGCGCCATGCAGTTGGGCGAACAGAATTCGCGCGCCACCAGCGTCGGGCAGGTGGATTTGTTCGGCCTGAGCAGCGCGGCGCCCGACGCGGCGCTCGCGGATTGGTCGGAGGCGCAGCGCTTGGCCGGTGAGCGCGAAACGCTGGGATTGTTCTTGAGCGGGCATCCGATCACCCCCTACGAGCCGGATTTGAAATTTCTCGGCTGCCAGCGATTGGCGGATGTGACCAGCGGGCCGAAGCCGGCGCCGGCTGCCGATGGACAGCGCGTCTGGTCGGCAGGCAAGGCCGCGACTGTCGCCGGATTGGTGCTCGAAATCCGACGCCGGCCGAATCGCGTCACCTTGATTCTCGACGATCGCAGTGCGCGCCTCGAAGTCAGCCTCTATGAGGAGACTTTTCAGCAGTATCGCGACATCATCGTCAAGGATGCGATTTTGATCATCGATGGCACGCTGCGTTTCGATGATTTCATCGAGGCCTGGCGCCTGCAGGCCAAATCACTCATGGACATCGACCGGGCGCGCGAGCGATTCGCCCGGCGCCTGTGGTTGCGCTGGCCGGCCGAGTTCGACGGCCCGCAGGGCATGACGCGATTCGAACAAATGTTGAAGCCTTATCTGCGAGGTCCCTGTGGCGTGAGCGTGGCGGTCAATCGCGCCGACTACAGCGGCAAAGTGAATCTTCCGGATGCCTGGGCGGTTCGTCCGACCCGCGAGCTGCTGGATCGGCTCTCCACATTGGTGGGGCGCGAAGGGTGGTATTTAGTGTATGGTCCGCGAAATGAAGTTCGTGGCGAGGAAACCTCTTCATGGCGATGAATTTTCTGGAATTTGAACAACCAATTGCCGAGCTGGAGGCGAAGATCGAGGAACTCAAGTTCTTGGGTACCGATGCCAGCGTCAATATCTCGGAGGAGATAAAACGGCTGCAGACCAAGAGCCGGGCGCTGACCACCAGTATTTTCTCCAATCTTTCTCCCTGGCAAATCACCCAGTTAGCGCGACATCCTCAGCGTCCATACACGCTGGATTACATCTCGATGATTTTCACCGATTGGCAGGAGCTGCATGGCGATCGCATGTATGGCGACGACCTGGCCATCGTCGGCGGGATGGCTCGGCTGGAAGGAGTCCCCATCATGCTGATCGGCCAGCAGAAGGGGCGCGACACCAAGGAGCGAGTGCGGCGCAACTACGGCATGCCCAAGCCCGAAGGTTATCGCAAGGCCCTGCGCCTGATGAAGACGGCCGAACGCTTTCGGATGCCCATCATCACCCTGATCGATACGCCCGGCGCCTACCCAGGCATAGGCTCCGAAGAGCGCGGCCAGAGCGAAGCCATCGCGCGCAATTTATTCGAAATGTCCAATCTGGCGGCGCCGGTGTTGAGCGTGGTGATCGGCGAGGGTGGTTCGGGTGGGGCGCTGGCGATTGGCGTTTGCGATCGCCTGGTGATGCTGCAGTTCAGCGTCTATTCGGTCATCTCGCCCGAGAGCTGTGCGTCGATCTTGTGGAAGAGCACCGACAAGAAAGAAATCGCCGCCGACGCCATGGGCGGCACCGCGGAGAGGCTGAAGAAATTCGGGTTGGTGGATGAAGTTCTCAAAGAGCCGCACGGCGGCGCGCATCGCGACCCCCAGGTGATGGCTGAAGATATCAAACAGAGCATGATCAAACACTTGACGGAACTTCGTAACCTTCCTATCACACAGTTGCTCGATGCCCGCCAGGCACGCCTGCGCGGCTTGGGCGTGTTTAAAGACGTGTAACGGCCGTGACTGATTCCGCGGCCTCTTTGCACGCGGTGTTGAGTACGCATCTGCCGATTGAGGCCCGTGGGCTCATTGTCGCCGTGAGCGGCGGCGCGGATTCGGCGGCGCTATTGTCCGCCCTGCATAGCGAAAAATTTCGTCAGCTACCGCTGCGCGCCGTCCATGTCGATCACGGCCTGCAGCTGCAAGCCGTTGAGTTTCGTGCCGCGTGCCAAGCGCTGTGCGACCGGTTGGAAATTCCGCTGAAGGTCATTGCGGTGCGAGTCGCTGTGGCCGCAGGCGTGTCGATCGAGGCCAGCGCCAGAGAGGCGCGCTATGGCGCACTGGCAGGCGAAGTCCGTGAATTCGAGTGCCTGCTCACCGCGCATCATCGCGAGGATCAGGCCGAGACGGTGCTGCTGCAGGCCCTGCGCGGCGCCGGCATCAAGGGCATGTCCGCCATGCCCGGCTGCCGCCCTTTCGGCTTAGGCTGGCATGCCAGGCCGCTGCTCGATATGCCGCAGGGCGATTTGCTGCAACTGGGGGCGCAGGCGCCCGGCGCGGCGGCGAGCGATCCGATGAATGCCGACTTACGCTTCGACCGAAGTTTTTTGCGCCAACAACTCTGGCCGTTGGTGATTGCACGCTGGCCTGGCGCCAGCACCGCCTTGTCGCGTACTGCGCGGCACATGGCGCAGGCGCAAGCCTTGATGGACCTGTCCGCACAGGCGGAGCTCGGCAAACTTCGCGACGGCGAGGCGTTGTCGATTACCGGTTTGCGCGTGTTGTGTGCGCCCAAACGCAGCAACGCGGTCCGACTGTGGTTGAGTCAAGCAGGCGTTGAACTGCCGTCCACCGCTCGCCTCGAAGAGGCGCTGCGTCAAGTCTTGAGTGCGGATGAGGACCACGTGCCGGCCATCGTCTGGGGCGGCCATGCACTGCGCCGCTATCGGCAGAGATTGTTTCTCACGGCGGCTCAACTGCCGCGATTGCAGGGGCCGCACTCATGGAACCTGCGGCCGGCGACGCCGCTCATCCTGGGCGAAAATCTCGGCACCCTGGTGCTGACCCCGCAACCAGGAGGCTTGGATCCGCGGCGCCTGCCCGACGTGTTGACGGTGCGCAGGCGCGAAGGCGGCGAGTCATTGCGACCCGCGCCGCTCGCCAAGACCCAAACCGTCCAGCACCTGTGCCAGTCGATCGGCGTGTTGCCGTGGATGCGCGACTCGCTGCCATTCGTGTTCGCGGGCAAAGAATTGGTGGCGGTGGGGGATTTGTGGCAGGAAGCGCGATATTGCGCGCCGCCTACCGGGGCGGGCTTGAGCATTGCGTGGCGCCAAGCGCCAATTGTTGTCTAAGCGCATTGTCGCAGAGGCGATGTTCTGCTAATCTGAATTCCC
>JAXDQN010000081.1:0-3311 GCA_034667865.1 Gammaproteobacteria bacterium | reverse complement strand
TGGACCCCTGCACCCAGTCGCTGAGCAGAATGCCGCGTGCCGCGTCGCTAAAGCGCAGGGCGGGCGCCAGCCGTGCATCGGCGGCAATCTGCAGCAGCCGCGCCTCCCACCCGCGATCGAGCGCGATGGCGCCGCCGTCTGCGATCGGCAGTCTCAATGCATAGGCGCGGGCTTCGCGCACCACACGCAGTGATCGATTCACCAATCCCTGGCTGAGTTCACTTATCTGAATCGGCCCGCGGCCCGGCACAATGGCTTCGCACAGCACCCCGATGTCATGCGGGCGCATGCGCAGTCACAGTCCTGGTCAGGCTGCTGCGCCATTCGCGCATGCCGACGAAGATCAGAACCAGGTACAGGGCGAACAGCAGCACGGTCACATACAGATGGCGGGTGAAGTACAGGCACAGACTCACCGAATCGATCACCAACCACCAATACCAATTCTCATAGACCTTGCGCGCCACCAGGAAGGTGGCGAAGACGCTGGACCAGGCGACCATGGAATCCATGAAGGGCCACGCCGCCGGCGTAAAGCGCCCTAGAAAAAACGACGTGATGATGGACGCCACCAGCACTGCGGCCAGCGCGGCGAGGTGCTGCGTGATCGGCCAGCGGCTCACTTCGAGCTCCCGGCCGCCCTTCCTTTGCTGCCATTGCCAAAATCCGTACACCGCCATCAGTGCGTAAAAGCCGTTCAACGCCGATTCCATGTAAAGGTGCGCGCCGAACAACACCCACACATACAGCACCGAGCTGACAAACGCGGCAATCCAGCAACTCAGGCTTTGTCTGATCGCCAGCAGCAGATACAGCACCGCCAGCGCGGCAGCCCACAGTTCGACTCCGCTCGTGTCATGCCAGGCCGCGGCCAGCTGGGCCGAAAAATCCGCTGTCAAGCGGGCCGCGCCTCTGCAGGCCGCGCCTCTGCAGGCCGCGCCAACCCCGGCAGAACTTTCATGACGAACACCAATTGCGGCGCCTCGGCCGCGGCGCGCGCCATTTCGGCGCTCAGCATGGTCATGATCTGATCCAGAGGTCCCCAGATCTGGGTGGCCAACGAATTGGTCCGCACCGTCAATCCAGGATAAGTGTTCAAGCGATCGATGAAAGCTTGAATTGACGGGCGATAATCGCCGGTCAACGGATACATGCTGATGTCCACAGCCGCGCGCATAACACCTGCTCCCTACGCCGGCATTAACCGGGTCAGGTTCAACGGGTTCGCAGGCGTCATCGACGATTCGATGTCCCACGTCTCAGGCCTTAAAGACCACCCCAAGGTAACGGCAGTGTAGCTTGCGCCGCGGATGCGTGCAAAACTCGCGCTTGAGGCAAACCCAGTGCGCATATTCCAAGTTGACGCGTTCACGGCCACACGATTCAGCGGCAATCCAGCCAGCGTCGTTCTCGACGCCGACGGTCAGACGGACGCCGCGATGATGGCCATCGCGCGCGAATTTCCGCACGCCGAGGTGGCCTTCGTGTTTTCCGCCACCGCCGCGGACCATGACGTGCGCCTGCGGTTCTTCAATGCGCGCAAGGAAGCACCCTTTGTGGGACACGCCACCGTCGCCGCGCACGCGGTGCTGTTGACCTTGGGACGGCGCGACGTCGGCATATGCCGCCAGCATTCCGGCACCGGCATCATCGAGGTGAGTGCGCAGCTCAAGCAACGCAGCTCGGGGACGGAAAACATCATTGAATTTCGCCAGAGCGTGCCGGAACTCGAGGCGCCGCTGCCGTTCAAGACCACCTTGCGCGTCGCCGAAGCGCTTAAAATTCCGGCCACTCAACTGCATGACATCATGCCGGCGCGCATCGCGCGCAAGGGCAGCACCCGGTTGTTGGTTCCGATCGCCGAGCGCGAGACCCTGGATCACATTGTGCCGAATTTCGACACCTTGCTGGCGTTGGGCGCCGAGATCGGCACAGACGGTTTTTTTGTGTTCGCCTCGCATCGCGAAGGCGAGCGCTTATCGACCGAGTCCCGGATGTTCTGCCCCGCGCTTGGCATTCCGGAAGATCCGGTCAGCGGCAACGCCCATGCCATGCTGGCCGCGTATCTGTGGGATTTAGGTCAACTGGCCAAGAAGGCGTCGAGCATCGTCGGCCGCCAAGGAATGCAAATGAATCGGCCCGGCAAGGTGCATATGCGGCTCGAAGTCGACCAAGGCGAGCTGCGCGCGGTGCACATCGGCGGCACGGCTGTGATCGTCAGCGAGGGGCGGCTGGCACTTTAAATCAGGCGGCGGCAGTAACCGAGGCCGGCGCAGGCACAGCGACCTTCAGCGCAGCGGCCAGTGGGTCCAACTTGGCTTTCACCGCTTTTCCGGTCGCCACCGCCTCATCCAAATTGCCCGCGGCGAACGCCGCAGTGGCCTTGGACCATAGCGACATGGCATCGCGCAAGGACGCCTTTGACGCATCCAGGTCCACGCCCGCTGCCAGCTTTTTATTCGGCTTTTGCGCCAACAGCTCGATGCGGCTTTGGATGGCGCTCTCCTCATCCGGCAGAACCGCCGCCAAGCCGACCCAGACATCGTTGAGTTCTTTGAGCACTTCGTCTTTCCTGGCGGCGGCAGCCGTCGCCAAGGTCTGAGCCGCCCCGAGCACGGCAGGCGCCGCACTGAGCACTCCGGCATAGTCTTGTTTATCGAATGCCGCCTGCAGATCGGCATACTGGCGCCGCACATCGGCCAGTTGCTGCGGCACATACATGCGCGCCTCGGCCGACGCGGCAATGAGGGTGGCGTCAGTTTCCAGCAGCAGCTTTTGCGCGGGCTCTTTCTGGCCGGCGCACGCCGCCAGCACGGCCGCAGCACCCATGATCAATGCGAATCGAGTCATGACCGCCATTCTAGACTAATTCGCGCCGAGCCCGCTCCAGCCATTCGGCCTGCGCGCGCCGATAATGCGCCGGTCCAAGCTTCGCGCCGTCCAACAGATCCTTGAATTCCATACGCGCCTCCTGCAACTTGCCGCGGCGCTTGAGCAGCAGTCCGTATCTGACGCGCGCCTCGGCGCCTGGAAATCCGGGTGCTGCCTTCGCATACTCGCGTTCCGCATCTTCGAGCGCATCCTGCGACTCCAGCACGCGCGCGTACAATAAGTTGGCGTCAGGGGACTTGAAGTCCGGATTGTGCTGTTTCAGGGTCTCGACGGCATTGCGCGCGCCGGCAAAATCTTGATTGCCGAACTGCGCTCGCGCCAACCCGAGCAACAACGTCGGGTCGTATTCGAAAATTCCCTTCAGACCGCCCCAGTACACCTCGATGGCCTCGCTGAACTGGTTGCGCTCCAGCAACTCA
>JAXDQN010000080.1:0-2775 GCA_034667865.1 Gammaproteobacteria bacterium | reverse complement strand
TCGAAGCCGGCGACGAGGTCGATCAAATTTACTTCCCGCATTACGGCATGCTGTCGCTACTCGCCGTGCTGCGCGACGGCAAGGCGATCGAGACCGCCACCGTCGGCCGCGAAGGCGTCGTCGGTGCGATGGCCGGGCTTGGCCTGTACAAGTCGCTGGTTCGCGTCGTCGTGCAGATGCCGGTGGCCTGCACCAAAATTGCGGCCACCCATTTCAGGTCGGCTGCCGCCACCAGCGATCCCATCCGCAATTTCTGTATCCGGTACAATGAGGTGCTGTTGTCGCAGGCACGGGTGACAGCCGCCTGCAATGCGCTGCATTCGATCGAGGCGCGATTCTGCCGCTGGCTGCTGCAAAGCGCGGATCGGGCGGCAAGCGATACCATCACTTTGACGCAGGAATTTCTCGCGGAAATGCTAGGCGTGAGGCGCACCTCGGTGACGGAGGTCGCAAGCAAGGTGCAAGGCACGGGCGCGATCACCTATTCGCGCGGCGTTATCAAGATTCTCGACCGCGCCGCGCTGCTGCGGATGTCCTGCGAGTGTTACGAAACGCTGGTGGATCAATCGGCGATGTTGGCCTGATCGCTCGCCGCCCACTGTTGCGGATCATGCCCTGTTTTAATTGGCGGTGCTGCTAATTGGCGGTGCTGCCGGTTTTGGTCCGGGGCTTCGCCGGAACGGATGCCTTGGAGGTCTCTTTGACGCTCTCGACGCTGCGCACAGCGCCCCAGGGATCGGCGGGGCCTTTGGCGTCCGGTATTTTCTTGAGTGATTCCCTGTAGGCCTTGTCTCGCTCCGCATCCGCTTCCTTTTCCGCGGGGGTTTTGGAGACCACCTCTGGCGCCAGACTGAAGCTGGGCGACTGGGCGTAAGCGGGCGAGACCAGCCACACGACCAGCGCCGCCACACTCAGAACCCTCGCACCAAAAACTCTCATGGAATGCTCCCCTGGGATCAAGCCCGTGGCTAAAATCGGTCCGACTTGCAGGATTTCGGCGATTGCACCCAATCGTCCCAGATCGGACCGCATTTGGTGCAGCCATTGAGGACGAGCCCCATGGTGACCACGCTAAATATCAGTGCCAATCGCCTGAACATCGTCGAACCCACTCCCGATGCGCTATCATACGGCTTCACGTCAGGTATTTTCAAGCCATGCCGAACGAGGGTCCTTGAACTCGACACTGGTTTGTGACCGGTTTCAGCAAAGTTTGATGGCACAACGACGCGAATTGACTGGCAAGGCGCGGGCAATTTTATCCGGTGCGGGATAAAGACGGCGGATGCGGCGGGTTATTGTCCATACGGCGTGGATGGCAGGCGGGGCTTTCGTGCTGGCCGGCTGCGGCCTCGCCGACAGCCGTTCGCCGGTGCCGGAGTTCATGCGCATCAAAGCCGCCGAATCCCCGCCGCCCGAACCGCCACCCGATGTCGGGCAGCTGCTGCATGAAAAGCTGGATTCGGTATTTGTGGCCACCTCCTACCCGCACCATGTCGAGGTTTCAGCGCCGCACCACGACCTCCACGGAGCTGGCTGGACGGCCTGCGTCAGGGCCGAGCTTACGTCCGCCACCGGCCACCCCCTGGGTGACCAAACCTATCGCGTCACGATCAGCGGCGGCATGATCACCGACCGGCGGCGCGCCGAGCCCGACGACAACTGTGCGTCCGAAACCTACGAGCCGATCTAGCTCGCGCGTTATCCAGAGCGTTTTTCGAGCGAAGTGGATGCCGGTTCGCGTGAAGAAACGCTTCAAAACGAGAACCTGGACTTTGGTTCTGATTCAATCAGAACAATCAGCTCCAGGGTGAACAACTCGTTAACATTACCGCTCAAATTGAACCCCCGCGCCAACTCTATTTTCCAATCTTTCCGCTAAATTTTCTCCGGATAACGCGAGCGGAAGGAGCGGCGCCACGAGGCTCCGCCTGGCCCCCGCGAACGGGGAATCGGGCACGTGGTCGAGATTGTAAATTCGGCAGTGGTCCATCGCGCAGCGGTGAATGGAGTCATCGGCAAACGCGCGCCGGCGGCGGCTTTGCCCGACCGTGATGCGTGCGCGCCGCTCACGACCGTCCCCCCAAGCCAATGGCGCGCATTGGCCGAACGCGCCGTCGAGCCGAACGGCTATTATTTGCCCGACTGGGAGTTGGCGGTGAACGCATCGGCGCGCGGCCGGACCGGCGTCTCCGCGCTGAGCGCGTGGAGCAATGCTTCGTTGGCGCAAGACATTTCGTTGGCCCAAGATTCGACGTTGACCCAAGACTTGGCGTCGACACAAGACTTGGCGTCGACACAAGACTCGGCGTCGACACAAGACACCGCGGCGCGCCTGATCGGCCTCATGCCCGTCATCTCGATGTGGCGCGCTTACAAGATCCCTCTGCCCGCTTTGGTGAGCGCCGATCCCTACGGCACGCTTTGCACGCCACCGCTCGATCGCGACTTGGCTGACGATGCCGCCGTCGAATTGATGCGGCAGGCGCGCAGGGTTGGCGCCCATGCGCTGATCCTGCGCGACGTACCGCTTGATGGCGCCGCCATGAAAGCCTTCAACGAAATGCTGCGGCGAAGCGGCATGCGTCCAAGGCTGTTGCAATCCCATGTCCGAGCGGCTCTCGACGCCACGCGCGATGCCGATGAAGTGCTGCGTGACGCCCTGGGAGCAAAAAAACTGAAGGAATTGCGGCGCCAGCGTAATCGCCTCGCCGAACACGGTGCCATTCGCTTCGAGGTGGCGCGCAGCCCTGAAGAGGTCGCGCCCGCGGTTGA
>JAXDQN010000079.1:0-6979 GCA_034667865.1 Gammaproteobacteria bacterium | reverse complement strand
CGTGATCACGCCCTTCCAAAACTGATTTTGCTCGACGTCAACATGCTGAAGATCGGCGGCATCGAGGTCCTGCGGCAGCTGAGGGAACACGCGGCCACGAAGGGTATTTCCATCGGCATGCTGACCTCATCGGTCAGCCATACCGATTTCTTTGCAAGCCAGGAAATGCAGGTGTTGGACTACGTGATAAAACCGGTGACTGCGGAAAGCCTGATCGACTTGGTCAAGCATGCCGATTTGCAGTAGCTACTGCTGCGCGACCACCGCAGCGTCGCGCCGCGAGCCGGCATTCATATAGCCGGGATCCTTGGCATCGATGCACACGAAGGTCAGATCTTCCGCCTTGGGCGACCAGGCATGCGCGGCGGTTTCCGTAGACTGACGAAACATCAGCTGTTTGTTCCGCGCGCCGCAAAAGTCATTGGCCGCGCTCAGGGCCTTGAAATTGGTATCGGCTTGGGTGTCGTAGCGCGCGCCGGTGGTGCGCACGTGGTAAGCGTCATCGCCCATCACCGTCACATCGGGTCGGGTGGCCACGCAACCGGCCAGGCTCGCCATGACGATCAATCCTATCAGCGAATGGTATTTGCCCTGGTGCATGCTAGCTCCTGATTGCCCGCGCACCATAACGCGGCCGGTGCGAGTCGCCTGTGATGCACATCACGAGAGATGCCGACCACAGTCGATCGCCGCTCCATTATGTCTACTTCGAGCCGGGCGTGGCTCGGTCAGGGCCGTACGGCCATGGTCTCGACACCGACGCTGAATCGATACACATTCTGTCCGCCACGATAGCCGGTCACGATCAAGGCGCTGGTTGCCGCCAACAACACGATGCTGAACAGCCACGTCGGCCGCGATCGGGAATCGCTGCCCGCGCCGCGCCATACCGCCAACAGCACCAAGGCCACAGTCGTGAAGATGGCCCACTTTGCGTGGGATGAAATCGACTCTCGGGCCGCCGCACTCACATCCAAATCCAAGACAGCCGCCAATCCCGTGCCCAAGCCGATCACCGCGGCGGCTGCACCCAAACACAGATTCCAGGTGCCTACAGCGGCCAGAATGGCCGCCGGCTCAGGGCGGCGCAGCAGCCGCGCGGCCAACAACAGAATGCACGCCGTCACCGTCAACGCCAGCGGAAAATGCACCGCCATGGGATGCCAAAGCAACGCTTAGGCCTTCCGGTCCCAGTACGACTTTAAGCGGCGCAGATACGGATGAATGGCGCCCACATGGAGCGCGTCACCTAGGCGGATCTGGCGCGTCCAGCCCCTGCGCACATGACTGACCAGGTCAAACACATCCTTGTACTGTTCACGGCCTTGGGTAACGTACGCAATCTTCAGCGCATCGCAGATCAGGGCGACCGGCAGCTTGTAAATGCGTGAACGGGCGGCAAACGGATCGCGAGCGCACACCACAAACGATGCATCGTTCATCAGAATCCACGTCGCGATGCGTTCCATCAGAAAAATCTTCAGCTGCACCGATTCGCTGCCGCGATACGTGGTGGTCCTGCGCAATTCCTGGCCGAGGCTATCGCCCGGATCTTCCGCAATCTGAAACAGCCGCTCGGTGAGCGCCAGCCAGGAATGCCAGAACCGCGGCTTGGCGATGAAAAAATTCGAATGCACGGTATTGCGTGAATCGGAAACCGAATCCTCGACGGCGTGCGGCTGATTGGCGCGGGCAAAGAATTTCTTCGTCACCGCCATCAAGCCCGGATGTTCCGATTCGCCGTGCGCGAACACATTCAAAAAGAAAGCCGCATTGTGAATGCTGGGACTGAACAGGACCACCTCGGTGTCCGGCGCGCAACCCGCGATGAACCGAGCGACCTGCGCCGCGTCCAAATTGGTCTTTTGCTTGAAGCGCGGCGATAAAAATCCGTAGAACGCCGCATCATCCAAGTTTTCGCGCAGTAAGAAATTGCGCATGGGCCAATACTCGAACCAATCCGGACGCGGATTGGCGCTGTTGTCGAGCAACGTAAAGCCGGGATCCAATTCTTGCTGCGGCGAGAAATAGATCTGGTGGATATGCACGGCCTGCATTGCCCGCAGCATACCCACTTAATCGCGCTGCGGCGAGATCGATGCGGCCAGCTTGCTGAGCAACGCGAGATACGTCGTCTGGTACGAGTGCATCGAGTAGCGCTGCTGCACGCGTTCGTAGCCCTTGGCGCCAAACCTCGCCCGCAGTTCCGGCGATGCAATCAGCTTCTCCAGGCTCTGCTCCCATTGATCGACATTGGTGGCATGGAAGCCGTTGAGGCCGTCGATCACCGCTTCCGCATTCGCTCCCACGGGCGAGGCCACGCAGGGAAGCGCGGCGGCCATGTATTGCAGCAGCTTGAAGGCGCACTTGCCGCGGCTCCAGGCATCGTCGGTGAGCGGCATCACACCGATATTCGCCTCGGCCAAGGACTGCGCTTCGGTCGCGGAACTCCAGGCGACTTTTTCGATGGCGACGTCAGCCCAGTCCGGGAACTGCGAACAAATCACGCGCAGCAGCAGGCTGGGATGACGTTTCGAGAGGCGCGCCAGCGCCGGGCGAATCATCTCCAAGTAGACCAAATTTTCCGGACTGCCGATCCAAACGATGCGCGGCCGCTGGTCCGCGCCCGCAGTGCTGCGCTGATAGCAAGCCACATCGATGGAGGTGGGCAACAGAACGATCTCGCGCGCCGCGGGACGCGCCGCGGCCGCCAGCACCTCATTGCCCGCCGCCACGCTGTCCACCCAGCGACAGGTGGACGCAAATTTCTGTTTGCGCCACGCCGATTCGTCGGCCGGCTCGCCCAGGCGCCGGGGCTTGCGCACATAGATGGCGTCGTCGATGTCGAACACCCGGCGGCGGCTATAGGCGGCCAACATCCGTGCCTCCAAACCGCTGAGCTTGATCTGATGCAGCACGCACACGTCCGCCCAGCGCAGCAGATGCCTGCGTTCCCAGGTTCGAAGCCCGTAGCGTCCACTGGGAAATTGTTCCGTGCGCACCGTCCAGCCCGCAGCGCTCAAGGGCTCAACCAACGTCTGCATGCGGTGCCGGAAGGATGGCTGCTGCAAACCGTAGCCCAGCAACAACGCCTGCGGCATCAGGGCACCGCTCGATCGGCCGCGGGCTCGATCAGTCGCTTCAAGCCCGCCAACGCCACCTGCACGCCATCGGCCAAACGCAATTCGCTGGCGCGCTGCGCCAAGGCCTTGCGCGCCAGCTCATCGTTCCACAATCGAGCGGCGGTCGCGATGATGGCGTCGGCATCGAGCGGCGCGGCGACGGCCACCGCCGCCTGCACACACTGCCGAATGCGTGCCGCTTGATCATCAGCGATGGCAACGCCAATGCAAGCGGCGCCGCTGGCGATGGCTTGCAGCAGCGTCGAACCGCCATTCGCCACCACCAGGCGCGCCTCGCGCAGCAGCCGCGCCAGTTCCGCTTGCGGCAACGATGCAACGCCCTTGAAATTCGGCTCGGCCGGCGCTTCCTCCGCGGACCCCACGATGAGAGTCGCGATGCCTTGCGCCGCAAGAGCTCGGGCGGCCGACAGAAATTGGCCGACGGCATCGCGCGCGCGCGGATGTCCGGTGCCGCCGCCGGGCACCATCAGCAGAAAAGTGTCGGGGGCAAAGACTGGCGTTGTGTTCGGCGGACTCGGGCCGCGCGACAGGATGACATCGAGGAATCGGACTTGGACACCGGGCTGAAGCTTCAGCTTGAGTCGCTCGAAAAAATTCAGGCTGCCGGCGATGAATTCCGGATACGCAATCCAATGCTCGTCGATCAGCTTCAGCCAGCGCCAGCGAAACGCCTTGCGCCGCTGGCGCGCCCGGGCGCTGATGTACACCACGTGGGCGCCGCGACGGCGCGCCGCGCGCAACTGTGCCGTGCGTCCGGCGTTGTCGAATATCACCACGGTGGGGCAAAAGCTTTGCATCAACTCGATCACCGCCTGGGAATGAAAGGTCGGCGAGGATTCCAGCAGAGTCGCCGGAAACGGCACAGCCGCTGCGTAGGGTGCTTGCCGGCTCAGCACGAAATGCAGTTGAGCCTGCGGCCACTGCTCGATGCAAGCCCCCGCAATGGCCAAACTGCGCGCGTATTCGCCCATTCCAAACGGCCCCGAGACCGGCACGAACAAAATTCGTGGCTGGGCGGCATTACGCAAAGGCGGTGAACCAGCGGTCCAGCACCAACAGAAACCAAGCGCGGCGAAACTCACTGCCCACCGACTGGCGCAACACGCCGCGATCCATCAGGCGTCGTACTGCATCTTGCAGCAATTTTGGGTGCCGCTTCAGCCAACGATGCACCGGCAATCCAAAACCGGATTTCGGGCGATCCAGGTGGCCGGCGGGAAGTCGGGGTTCCATCAAGCGGCGCGCCAATAGCTTTCCGCGGCGCGCATTCACGTCCACCAGCTGCTGCGGATCCACGCTCAGCATGAACTCCACGACGCGGTGATCGAGCAGCGGCGGGCGCACTTCCAGGGAGTGCGCCATGCTGGTTCGATCGACCTTGGTCAACAACCCCTCCGCCAAATCGGTGTGCAAGTCCAGCCAGCGCAGCTGCGTGAGCGGCGCCATGCCCTCATGCCAAAACTGGCGATAAAACCACAGGTAGTCATAGTCGGCCTCGCGCCACTGATCCCCGAGCAGCGCCTCGATTTGCTGCGCGGTCATGCCGCCGAGGGCCGCCGCATAGGCCGGCAGCCCCACATAGGCGTGGCGCTGCATCGAGGATGCAAACCGCGACAGCGGCGGCAGGTGCGTCGCCAGGCCGCGCTTCAAGAAATTCGAGCGCGCGCCGATGCGAGACCAATAGCGCGGATAGCCGCAGAATATTTCATCGCCGCCCTCGCCGCTCAACGCAACCGTCACCTCGCGGCGCGCGAACTGCGCCACCAGATAGTTGGACCAGGCGGCACTGTCGCCGAACGGCTCATCGAACATCGCGGGAATCAAATCGAGCGCGGTTTCGAAGTTCGCCTCAGGAGCGGTCATCTCCATATGTTGCGTGCGCAGATGCTGGGCCGCGCTGCGGGCCGCGTGCACTTCCGAGCGAGCGCCGGATTCGAATCCCAAGGTATAGGTGTGCGGCGCGTCCAGATAGTAGGCGGTCAGCGCCGAATCCAGGCCGCCGCTCAAAAACACGCCCACCGGCACATCCGAGAGGGTGTGTTCGGGAATCACCTCGCGCAGCAGACCATCGAGGTGTTCCAGCGTCTGCGCCGGACTGCGTTCGACGATGTTCGCCGAGGGATTCCAAAAACGCTCGATGCGGATCTGGCCCGCGTGCCAGTTGAGCACATGACCCGCGGGCAGCTTGGCGATGCCGCGATAAATGGTCTTCGGCGCCGGAATGTAGCCGTGAAACAGAAAATCGCGCACCGCGCTGTGATCGATCTCGGGTTTGCCGAGCAGCAGCAGCGCCTTCAGCTCGGACGCGAACGCAATGCCGTCCGGCAATAGCCGGTAGTACAGCGGCTTGATGCCGAGACGATCGCGCGCCAGCAGCAGCTGCTTGGTACGGCTATCCCAGCTGGCGAACGCGAACATGCCGGCGATGCGCTGCAGGCCCGCGCTGCCCTCAATGGCCAGCAAGCGCAACAGCACTTCGGTGTCGCCGCTGGAGGCCCACGGACCCGGCAATACTTTGCGCAACGGTTCATGGTTGTACAACTCGCCGTTGTAAGTCAGCACGTGCGACTCGTAGCGCATCGGCTGGTGGCCGGCCTCGGTCAAATCCTGGATAGCCAGCCTGCGGTGAGACATGGCGGCGCCCGGCTCGCTCCACAGGCCCTCGCCGTCGGGTCCGCGATGCTTCAGTGCCTGCGCCATTTTCTGGGCGATTTCGCCGCTGGCCGAGGATCCTATAATTCCGGCGATTCCACACATGGACGGCAGTTTAACGCGGGCCTAGTCGCGATGTACCGCTAGCCATCGGCGAACGGTTCGTTTAGGGTGCGCCCTGGAGCAATCGACATGGCAACACCGGCCGATCAAAGACTACTGGAACTACTGGGAAAATGGCTCGAAAGCCTCGAGCTGCATGCCAAGTATTCGTCTCTCGATGACGACAGTTATTGGAGCGTCCAGCCCTGGGCGGAACATCAGCGGCCGAGCCGCTGGATCGTGGATCTGGCCAAGCAGAAAACTTTGGCATTACGGACCCAGGTCGAGGAACGCATCAAGGCCGGCGACACCCAGTTTTCGGAGTCGCTCGAATTGATGACCTTTCTGGCCAACCTGGTCGGCTCCGAGCACATCGAGCGATTCATTCCCGTGGCGGACGCCCAGAACGAGCGCCCGCCGGCGCCGCGCGATGCCCCGCCGGTGGCGCCGGACGCTGCCACCGGAACCCGCGAGATGCCGCAATTTTTGGCGGCAAAACGCACCGCGCCGGCAAGCACCGCGCAGGTGGCGCGCAACGAACGCAAAGTCGCGGCGGCCAAGCCGGCGCCCAAGGCTCCACCCAGGCCGGCGCCTAAGAAAACGGTCGCGGCCCCCGACAGGAGCGCAGCCGTGGAAACCGCGCGCGACCAGGTGATCGCCGATGCGGCGCGCCTGGTTCAATGGGGACGCAAATGGTACGAGTTGCCGGAACTCATCGCCCGCATGGCGGACCGACCGACGTTGCCCGAAGTGCGTAGAATTCTCAAAGAAAACAAAGCGGCCATCGACAAAAAAGCCGGAGTCGGGTAAGCGCTTCCATCCGCGGACGGCCTGGCTATAATTTTTACGGAACCTCCTCAGATTTCGCACGCTCAAAGGCGGCCATGATTACTACAAAGCATTTATCCAAACGCTATGGCGAGAAGCTCGCCGTCGACGATTTGACCTTCACGGTGACGCCGGGCGAGGTCCTCGGGTTCTTGGGCGCCAATGGCGCCGGCAAGTCCACCACCATGCGCATGATCGCCGGTTTCATCTCGCCCTCGGCGGGCGAGGTATCGGTGTGCGGTCACGACATCGAA
>JAXDQN010000078.1:0-7257 GCA_034667865.1 Gammaproteobacteria bacterium | reverse complement strand
CGAGCGCATCCGCTTTACGACGTCGCATCCGCTGGACTTCAACGACAGCCTGATCGAAGCCTATGCCAATGTTCCACAGCTCAACAACTATCTGCACCTGCCGGTGCAAAGCGGCTCGGATCGGATTCTGGCGGCGATGAAACGCGGGCACACCGTGCTCGAATACAAACAGAAATTGCGCAAGCTGCGCGCGGTGCGGCCCGACATCTGCATTTCCACGGATTTGATCGTCGGCTTTCCCGGCGAAACCGACGCCGATTTCATGGCGACCATGAACCTCGTGGCCGATGTCGGCTTCGATCAGTCCTTCAGTTTTCTCTACAGCCGCAGGCCCGGCACGCCGGCTGCGGCATTGCCGGATGAAGTGCCCGCGGAGATCAAACAACAGCGGCTGGAATTATTGCAGGCGCGCTTGAACGGTCAGGCGCGCGCGATTTCCCAAAGCATGGTCGGCACTCAGCAGCGTGTTCTGGTGGAACGGCCGGCCACGCGCAATCCGGCGCAGATCGCAGGCCGTACCGACAACAACCGCTGGGTCAACTTCGATGGTCTCGAGGGCGATCCGTTCGGCCTGATCGACAAGTTTGCGGATGTCATCATCACCGAGGCCATGCCCAATTCCCTGCGCGGTCGTCTCGTGTCGATCGCTGCATGAGCACGGCTGCCGAGACCCGGGAAGTCATGTTCACGCCGGCGGACAACGTCCGCCTGGTCGAATTGTGCGGTCCTTTGGATGCGCACCTGCGCCTGATCGAATCGCGTCTGGGTGTCGAAGTGAAGCGCCGCGGCAATCGCTTTCAACTGGTTGGCATGGCGCCGGCGATCAAACGAGCCGAGTCGGTGCTTCAAGGGCTGTACTCGCGCGCGCAGCGCGAACCGGTGGATTCTGAACGGGTGCACATTGCCTTGCAGGAATTGGATATGGACAACGACGCAAATAAAGGCGATGCCCCGGCGGATTCCAGCGATGAATTGAAGGTCCGCACGGCCCGCGGCGCCGTCCGCGCCCGCGGCTCGAATCAAACCGAATATCTGCACAATGTGCACACCCACGACCTGACCTTCGGCATCGGACCGGCAGGAACCGGCAAGACCTATTTGGCGGTGGCCTGCGCCGTGGAAGCGCTGCAGTCCGAGTCGGTGCGACGCATCGTACTGGTTCGACCGGCGGTCGAGGCGGGCGAACGCCTGGGTTTTCTGCCCGGCGATTTGTCGCAAAAAGTCGATCCGTATCTTCGGCCGATGTACGACGCACTCTATGAAATGATGGGCTTCGAGCGGGTGGCGAAGCTGATCGAGCGCAACGTCATCGAAGTTGCGCCGTTGGCCTTCATGCGCGGCCGCTCGCTGAACGATTCCTTCGTCATTTTGGACGAAGCGCAAAACACCACCAACGAACAAATGAAAATGTTCTTGACGCGCATCGGCTTCGGCTCCAAGGCCGTGGTGACCGGAGACATCACGCAGGTCGACCTTCCCAACTCGAAGCAATCCGGTTTGCGCACCGTGATCAACATCCTGCGCGGCGTGCGCGGCATCGCCTTCACGATGTTCACGTCGCGCGATGTGGTGCGCCATCCGCTGGTGCAGCGCATCGTCCAAGCCTACGAAGCGAGCACTCCTGACGACGGCGCGTGATCCGGGTCGCCGCCGGCAAGGGACGCTCGAGTTGGACTTGAGCTTCGCTGCGCGGCGGCCGTGGGTACCGGCGCCGCGATCGCTGCGCGCATGGGCCTTGGCGGCATTGGGACCCGCCGGAAAAATCTGGGTGCTCTCGGTGCGCGTTGTCGGCAAGCGCGCCAGCCGCAGTCTGAATGCGCGCTACCGGCACAAGAATAAGCCCACCAACGTACTGTCCTTTGCCGGATCCGGCGCCGCGCCCGATGGGCGTAATTTTCTCGGTGAGCTGGTGATTTGCGCCCCGGTGGTGGCGTCCGAGGCGGCAGCGCAGGGCAAGACCTTGCAAGCCCATTGGGCGCATATGACCGTGCACGGAATAATGCATCTGCGTGGATTCGATCACGAGGCCGCCCCGGAGGCTGAAAAAATGGAGTCAGCGGAAGTTCAAATCCTTGATCGGCTTGGGTTTTCAAACCCGTATCGCTGATCCGGTATGCTCTGTCCCCATGTCTGAACAGCCCCAAGGCGGAAGCACCGGCCGCTGGTTAAAGCGCATAACCCAGTCGATGACCGGTGAGCCGCGGGACCTGGCCGAACTCATCGAGCACTTGCGCGAGGCCAGTGACCGCGGACTGTTCGACGGCGACGCGTTGGTGATGCTCGAAGGCGTATTGGCCGTCGCCGACATGCAAGTGCGCGACATCATGGTGCCGCGTTCGCAAATGGTGTTCGTCGGGCGCGACGAATCGCCCGAAAATCTGGTCGAACTGGTGGTGGAGTCCGGCCACTCGCGCTTTCCGGTGATCGGTGAAGATCGCGATCAGATACTCGGCATCCTGCTGGCGAAGGACCTGCTGCGATTGCAGGTGGAGCCCGATGAGG
Source organism: Gammaproteobacteria bacterium (assembly GCA_034667865.1). Lineage (GTDB taxonomy): Bacteria > Pseudomonadota > Gammaproteobacteria > Steroidobacterales > Steroidobacteraceae > Bog-1198. Next base: position 4,755 of record JAXDQN010000078.1, on the reverse strand, counting down.
CCTTCGAGATTCGTGAATACATGCGGCCGGTCTCCTTCGTTCCGGAAAGCAAGCGCTTGAACGTGCTGCTCAAGGAATTTCGCCGCAGCCACAATCACATTGCCATGGTGGTCGATGAGTACGGCGGTGTATGCGGACTGGTGACCATAGAAGATGTCATCGAGCAGATCGTCGGCGAGATCGATGACGAGCACGATGTCGAAGAGGATCAAACTATTCGCAAGGAGCGGCCGCGCGAATTCACGGTGCGAGCGCTCACGCCGATCGCTCAGTTCAACAGCTACTTCGGCAAGAAATTCTCCGACGACGAGTACGACACCATTGGTGGGCTGTTGATGCAGGAATTTGGCCGCCTGCCGCGGCGCGGCGAAACCATCAAGGTCGACGGCCTGGAGTTTCGGGTGGTGCGCGCTGACCGCCGTCGCATAGACCTGTTGCGAGTGGTTACTCCCATCGATATCGAACCGCCCCCCGCGGAAGAGCGCACTCCTTGAACGCAATCCTGCGCGGCCCATCGGCCGCGCTGTCTTGGCAGGCCCTGGCCAGGCTCATGGCCGCTGTGGCCGCGGGCGCAAGCTTCAACCTCGGATTCGCGCCGTACGGCTGGTGGCCGATCGCCTTGTTGGCTCCCGCCGGGCTGTTCGCCCTGATCCGCGGATTGCCGCCACGGCGCGCGCTGGCGGTTGGTTGGGCATTTGGCATTGGATTGTTCGGCTTCGGTACCTATTGGCTCTACACCTGCCTGCACGTCTTCGGGCTGGTGCCGATTTGGCTGACACTGATCTTGCAGGTCGTGTTGGTTCTCGTCATGTCGGGCTACCTGGCGGCGCTTTGCTATTTTGCGAATCGCTTCTGGCTCAGGCCCAATGCCACGCGCGACTGGTTGGTGTTGCCGGTGCTTTGGGTGTTGCTCGAGTGGTTGCGCGGTTGGCTGTTCAGCGGCTTTCCCTGGCTGTCGACCGGCTATGCATTGATCGATTCACCGCTGGCCGGCTGGGCGCCGCTGCTGGGGGTGTATGGAATTACCTGGGCTGCTGCCGCGATCTCCGTCGCCATCAATGTGCTGTTCATGCCAGGAGCGGCTCGATCGCGACGGGCCGCCGCACTCGGCGCCGCCGTCGCTTTGCTGGCGCTGCCAGTGTTGCTGAGGACGCATACCTGGACCCGATCGGCGGGGTCGCCGATTTCAATCGCCGCGGTGCAGGGCGCGGTGCCTCAGGCTCAGAAATGGCAGGTGCAGAACCGCCAGATGACGCTGGATCGCTACCGGCGCTTGACCGACCAGGCCTGGGGTGCGCGTATCGTCATATGGCCTGAAGCCGCATTGCCGGCCATTGCCAACAACCTTCAGGATTATCTGCGTGACCTGCACGAACAAGGTCGCGTGCACGGCGCCGATTTCGCCATCGGATTGGTCAACTTCAACGTCGAGACCAAGGAATATTTCAACGGGCTGCTGGTGATGCCGGCCGCGCCGGACGATCACGGCGGGTGGTACTACAAGCGGCACCTGGTGCCTTTCGGTGAATATTTTCCGGTACCCGCGACGGTGCGCTCCTGGATGCGGCTGATGAGCCTGCCCAACGAAGATTTTGCGCCGGGCGCAGCACGCCAAGCCACGTTGAGCGCAGCCGGCCAGAAACTCGGCCTGACGATTTGCTACGAAGACGCCTTCGGCAGTCAGCAACTGGCGGTACTGGGCGAAGCGACTTTGCTGATCAACGTCACCAACAATGCCTGGTTCGGCGATTCCATGGCGCCGCATCAGCATCTGCAAATCGCGCGCATGCGCGCATTGGAGGCTGAGCGCTACTTGGTTCAGGCTTCGAACGACGGTGTCACGGCCGCCGTCGATGCGCGCGGCGCCGTCATTGCGCAGCTGCCGCAATTCGTCGAGGGCGTGCTGCACGCCGTGCTCGAGCCGCGCGCCGGGCTGACGCCGTATGCGCGGTTCGGTAATTATCCGGTGATCAGCGGCGCAGCAGTGTTGTTGGGGTTGGCCATTAGGCGGCGACGCGGCGCCAAGTAAGCGCTACTCAAACAGCGGTTGCAGCGGTGCTTCACGGCCCATGCCGCCATACAAATCGAAGCCCCGATCGATGTAGCCTCGCAGCGAGTCGTCCGCGGCAAGCAACGGCAGGGTGCTGATGCTTGCCACCCATTGAAAAGCGCTGAGCACGATGTAGTCGGCGAAGTTTGGCGAACTGCCGCCGATCCATGAGGATTTCGCCAGGTGCATGCGCAAGGGATTCAGTGCAGTGCGGATGACCGGCAGAAGCGCGGCGCGATCGGCCGTGAAGGCTTCCAAAGTCGCGCCCTTCATATTCTTCTCGCGGCTGGAGCGAAAGTAATCGCGGTCCCCAGGTCGAATGCAATCGTGCAAATCCTTGACGTACACCCGAAACATCCGCCGCATCACTTCAGTCATGAACCACGAATCGGTCAAGCGCACCACGGCGAGCTCGGCCGGACTGGTGAACAGCGCCGGCCGGTCGGGAAATTGCCGATCAAGATGCTCGACGATATCCCAGCTCTCCGCCATGGTGGTATCGCCGCACTCGAGAACCGGCACCGTCTTGAACCTGCCTTCGAAGCGGGTCGGAATCTCGAGGAATCCCAACCGCACCGATTCGAACTCCAGGCCTTTATGCGCCAGTGCGTAGCGCACCCGCCAGACGAAGGGGCTGGCGCTTCGGCCGTTCTCGATGACCAGCTCGTGCAGGCGTATTTTCTTCGCAGCGTTATTTGCCATGGCGCTAAGATAACCGATTCGCCATCGGCAATCATCATGCGCAACTTCAAACCCTTTGACAGCGACGAGGAGATCATCGCCATCGGCCGCGGCGTGCTCGAGCGCTCGCTGCCGAAGCCCGCGTGGACTCACGCGGCGCATTTCGCCGCAGCTGCGTGGCTGTTGGAGCGCCGCAAAGACATGGACGTTGCGCGCGAGCTGCCGCACATTATCCGCGCCTACAATGTGGCAACCGGTGTTGCGAATACCGATGACGGCGGCTATCACGAAACCATTACACAAGCCTCGATACGCGCGACGCGCGCCGTCCTTGCCCAGCACGCCACTCTCGAGCTGTTCGCTGCGGTTAACGCACTGTTGCGCTCGCCGCTGGGGCAGCCGCAGTGGCTGCTGGAGTACTGGACCCGCGAGCGATTGTTTTCGGTCGAGGCGCGCAGAAACTGGGTCGAGCCGGATCTGACGCCGCTGCCGTTCTAAGCGAACGCCGGCAGTTCGGCGCTGCTGGAGCCGATCTTGGCCTCGACGAATCGACGCGGCAGTGCGCTGAGCATTTTTGTGCGTAGTCCATCGCGCGCGGCTGCGTCCGCCGCATGCAGGCGCAGCTCCAGGGTGATGGCGGCCGCATCCACTTTGGTCAAAAAGCATCCGACCACGGCCGGCTCGCCGGCGATCTCCTTGGCCACATTCAGCGCCAATTGCCGCGCCGCCTCGATGTCGGCGTCGCGGCTCAGGCGCAGCGTGAGATTGATGGGCCATGGCGCGTAAGTCGTGTTGAGATTGATGGTCACCTGACTGGCCGCGATCGCATTCGGCAGCACGATCAAATGACCATCGGGCGCCCGCAGCGTCGTGTAGCCCAGCGAGATGAGCTCGACCACGCCGATGTCGGTACCGGTCGGCGCAGTGACTTGCAGCGTGTCCCCCAGCCGGAATGGCCGATAAATCGTGATGGACACGCCGGCCACCAAATTTCCCAGCGTGCTCTGGGCGGCGAGGCCGATCACCACGGATGCCACGCTGGCGCCGGCCAGCAGCGCAGTGCCCATGGAGCGCAGCACGGGAATTAGGTGGGCGTACAGGATCAACATGATGATCCAGATAAGTGCCGTTCCCAATTGCTGCAGAAAGCTGACGGTGGTGCGGTCTATATGGCCCTTGGCCGTCATCGAGGTATGCACCGCGGCGCGCAGAATACGCGACAACACCATGGCGGCGACGACGAAGATCACCAGATAAGCGATCGCACCCCACAGCGTGTCGGGTTTCACATAGGCCAAAATGTCGTGCTCGCCGACCTCGAGTTCATTCATCCGCAAATACTGGCATAGGTGACTTTGGGCGTCTGTGGGACGAGGTCCTACACGGCTCCCTGCCATTGGCATAGATCCTGCTTATTGCATCCGGAGGAAGCATAAAACCTGCTTTCACGGAGACTTCATGCAGTTTGATCGTGCGACATGGCAAGGAACGGCCGCCCCGGTTTGCCGCCGGCAAGTCATTGCCGTACGCCGACTCGCACGCAGCGTCGACAGCCTGGTTGCCGGGCTCTCATTTACTTTCACAAGGAAATCAGCATGTCACTTCCCATAGCATCGACCGGCGCTGCAGCGGCGCTACCCACCCTCAATGTTCACTCTCATGGACACGGGCACAAAAAAGGCCTGGAATCGGCCACCGATTCGAGCAGCGATACGGACGCGCCCTCGGGCAGCACCCAGAGCCTGTTCGGCAATTTGTTGACCTCGATGGAACAAGTCGTTGGTACGCAGCCCGCCAATGGCTCAACCCAGACTTCGGGGTCCACCAAGCCGGCCTCGACGGTTTCCAGCGCCAGCCAGCCGACCCCTGCAGCGTCCTCTGCGAGCGATGCGGTGAAGTCGGTGCTCGGCACGATCGGCTCAGCGCTGAGGTTTTTCGCTTAGCTCTTAGCCGTTCGTTGGCGGGCAACGGCAGAATCACGTAAAGGCGCTGCCGCTGCCCAGCTTTGTGCGCCACTCCTCGAC
>JAXDQN010000077.1:0-3315 GCA_034667865.1 Gammaproteobacteria bacterium | reverse complement strand
TGAAATCCGCGGCAGATCGCCAAAACCGGCAAGCCGGCGGCGACAGCACGCGGAATCAGCGGAAGCGTCGTAGCATCCCGATTTGGGTCATGTAGCGTTCCCGGCTCACTTGCCGGTCCTCCGTAGTGATGTGGTTCGACATTTGACGCGCTGCCTGTCAGCAGCAATCCGTCACAAGCTTCCAACAAAGATGACAAATCCATGTCGTCGCCCAGCGCCGGCACGAGCACCGGCATCGCATTCGCGCCGTACGCGATCGCTTCGATGTACTTCTCGCCAACCATATGGAAGTAGTGCTTCCCATACAGCCGGCGATCGGCCGGAATTCCAATGAGCGGCAAGCGAGACATGTTTAATATACTAAACGTCCAAAGGGACGACCGAGGGCACTGAACCGAGCTATTACACCACAGGCTCACCGCCGATGGCCGCCTGGTCGAGCAAAAAAGGCTAAGATTTAGGCATTTCCAGCACTTAGCACCGATTGGTGCGCTGCAGCAGACATACACTTTCGCCAAAAAGCCAGGTAGGCTCAGAGAGCCCCTTCCTGTCAATAGCCACTAAATTTTAAACACCCAACTCACTATCAATTGTCAAGTGCGCCTCTCCTACCCCCCCGCCCCGTCCTATTACGCCGCCTCCTTGGCCTCCGGTGCGCAACCGATTCGCGCCCCCCTGCAGGGCTCGGTCACGGCCGATGTGGTGGTGCTCGGCGCCGGCATCGCCGGCTGCTCGACGGCGCTGAATCTGGCGCAACGTGGCTACCGGGTCGTCGTGCTGGAAGCGCGTTTCGTCGGTTATGGCGCCTCGGGCCGCAGCGGCGGCCAGACCATCTTCGGACTGGCCGCCGGCCAGCAAACCCTGGCAGCACAAGTGGGCAAGGACGATGCGAAGCGCTTGTTCGACCTATCGGTGGAAGCGCTGGATCTCACGCAGTCGCTGATTCGGGAACATGCCATCGACTGCGACTACCACCCCAATCATATTCACGCCGCCATCAAGGCGCGCCACGTCGATGAGCTTGAACAGTGGGCGCATGAGTTGCACCACGACTACGGCTACGAGTCGCCGCGCATGTTGGATCGCGCCGCATTGGCCGCGCACCTCAACAGCGAGCGCTATCTTGCCGGGCTGATCGACCCACGCAGCGGCCACCTGCATCCGCTGAAGTTCACGCAAGGCGTGGCGCGCGCGGCAGAGGCGGCCGGCGCGGTCATCCACGAGAACTCAGAGGTCCTGCGCTACGAGGACGGTGCCCAGGTGCGCGTGCATACGGCACAGGGAGTGGTTACCGCCCAGCATCTGGTGTTGTGCGGCAACGCCTATATCGGCCAGGTGGCGCCACGCTTGGCGCGCCGCATCCTCGGCGTGGGCACTTACATCATTGCCACCGAGCCGCTGGGCGAGGAACGCGTGCGCGCCCTGCTGCCGAGCAATGCCGCGGTGGCCGACATCAATTGGATCTTGGATTATTTCCGGCGTTCGGACGATCACCGCCTGCTGTTCGGCGGCCGCGTCAGCTACAGTTCGGTGCAACCGCTGCATTTGGCTGAATCCATGCGCAAGCGCATGGTGCGGGTATTCCCCTCGTTGGCCGATGCCAAGGTAGCCTATGCCTGGGGCGGCTATCTCGACATCACCATGAGCCGCGCGCCGGATTTCGGCCGCCTGGCGCCCAATGTGTTTTATTTACAGGGCTTTTCCGGCCACGGCGTCACGCTGACGGGGCTGGCAGGCAAGCTGGTGGCGGAAGCGGTCGCCGGCACGGCCGAGCGCTTCGATGTGTTTACGCGCATACCGCATCGCGACTTTCCCGGCGGCCCGGTATTTCGGCGGCCGTCGCTGGTGCTGGCGATGCTGTACTACCGCCTGCGCGATCTGCTGTAGGCCTACTTCAGGCCGGCTTTTTCGCCGGAGGCGAAGCTCGCGGTCAGTTTCTCGCCGCTCGCGAGGGTCACCGAGTTCAAGCCGCCGCCGTGCGTACCGTCGCGCAGCGGACTGAATTCCGCGGTGATCTGATCGCCCGCCTTGATGGAATTTCGCGTCCAGCCCGAGCGCGTCAGCACGCCGGGACTGGTGGTTTCCAGGCCCCACTCTTCCGGTTCGCCGCCGCTTGCGGGCGTCACCAGCAGCCAGATGACCACGTGCGGATTGGTCCACTGAAAGGTCTTTACCGTACCCTTCAGGGTGACGACCTTGGTGCGTTCATAGACGGCAAATGAGTGATGTGCGCCGGCCGGCCACGACACCATCGCCGCGGCCGCGGCCAAGCAGCCGCCCAAAATCCAAGTCGTTGCGGATGATTTCATTTGACGTCGGACCCTACCGGAACACCGTTCTTGAATTTAACCGGCGCAAAAATCGAGTTGCCGTTCTTATCGACCCCATCGGTGAACTGTCCGCTGGCGCACACGCCTTCGACGATTTCGTACTTGCGCGCGCGCTGGCGCAGATACAGGCGCGTGGTCTTCCATGGTTTGGTCAGCAATTTGTTGGCGGTGATTTCCAAGTCGTCGGCCAACGTATCCGCGGCCACCAGGTGCAGGTGCTCGACAATGTGCATGTCGCCGTTGTTCGGTATGCCCACCGCCTCATTCACGGCCAGGTAAGCCTGCGGCAATACCGCGATGGTATCGATGACCAGTGTGTCTTTCTCGAAATGCCCCACCGATTCGCCGTGGAAACTCGGATCGGGGTCGGCTGAATGCGCCCGCCCATCGGTGTAGATGCGGCGCAGGCGATTGCCGTCGACTTCGCCCAGCAAGGTGACTCGGCCGGGAGTCTGCAGCAATTCGAACGCATTGTGGGTAATCAGCATGAAGCTCGGCATGCCATGCGGAAAGCAATGATCGAACACCGGAAAAGGCCGGCCGGCCTTTTCTTCCGCATACAGCTTTTCCACTTGCTTGGCGATTTCCGGTTTCCATGGCGGCGGATTACTGCGCTCCTGCTGCACTTGGTTGCTGACATTCGGTGTCCACACGCCGCTGAAATCCGGCTGCTTGGCCATGGCCTGCCAATCTTTCAAGGTGGGTGCCGGATCGATGGCGTCATCGGATCGCGCGGCGCTCAAGCCGGCCGCCGTGACAGCAACAAACAATGCAGCCCGCAGATGGATTTTTTTCATGTCGCCAAAGATTAACCCAAGCCTGCGTCTGGCCGCGAACTATTTGAAGGTCAGGCTGAATGCACTATGAATGCGCGCATGCCGCTCGAAATCCTTGGGGATGGTCGCGGCGCCGATGTCCTCGATGGCAAAGTCGTTCAAGGCAGCCGTTTCCAGCTTGAAGCGGGTGTAGTTGGTCGAAAATACCA
>JAXDQN010000076.1:0-3498 GCA_034667865.1 Gammaproteobacteria bacterium | reverse complement strand
GACAGGCGGTGGGCTAGCCGCCAGCATCGCTTGCGCTGCCGGCGGCGTCTATCGCGCGCGGTGCGAAATAGCCTGTTGCACCGTGCTCAATCAGCACGATGCCGCAGTTCGGCGGTACATGCGCACCGTTCCAGTCACGGGCGGCATGCGCCCAGAGCGTCACCATGACACCGCCGTGGCTGACCAACACCACGTCCTCGTCCGCGTGAGATGCGGCAAGCCGATCCATGATCGGCGCCACCCGCCCCTGCACTTCTTCGTAGCTTTCGCCCCCCTCGGGCTTCCAGGCCCACGGGAATGCGGCGTCGTAGTCTGGCGCCTGTACCAGAGAGTCATAGGAAAGCCCGCGGTGCGCGCCCACCTCGCGTTCATGTAGATCGAGTTCGACGCGCAGCGGCACTCCCAGCGCGCCGGCAATGACTCGCGCCGTCTCGCTGGCTCGAACATAGGCGCTGGTCACGACCAAAGACGGTCGGAACAATTCGCCGATGCGCCGCGCTGCCGCTTGCGCCTGCTCGTAGCCCAGTTCGGTCAGCGGCAAATCATGCGGTGAGGTCGCGAAGATCCGCTCGCGATTTCCCCGGCTCTCGCCATGGCGCACCAATATCAGTCGGCCCATGAAACTACCGGACCGCGTGCGGATCGCGCAAAGCGGCGATGCCCTTCAGCCAAGCGCGCACCTCTGCGACCGTGTCGAGATGGTATTGGCCTTGAACACGATCGCCGACGCCGATCGAAATCCCACCCATGGATTCGACGGCCGGAAAGCCATCTTGATCGGTGAGGTCGTCGCCGATGAATACCGGGCGTCGGCCGCTAAAGGGCGCTTCGTGCATGAAGGCACGAATCGCGGTTGCCTTGCTGAAGCCACGCGGCTTGATTTCCAACATCATGTCGCCCGGTTGTATCTGGTATTGCTTACCGAGTTTCTCGAGTATGTCGGCCGCCAGTTCCTGGGCTTCCATAGCTGCTTGCGGCGCCAGTCGAAAGTGGATGGCGACGGTACGGAGCTTGTCTTCCAAGAGCGCACCCGGATGGGTGGCCACGAAGGCTTGGATCATGGCGCGCGCGTCGTCCAGTTTGGAATCGACAAAGGTACCTCCCTGCAATGCGCCTTCGGCAGTACGTCGCTCGATGCCATGCAACCCCGAAGAGGGCAGACGCAGCGGCGCGAACAACTGATCCAGCGTCGCAAGTTGCCGTCCACTGACGAGGGCGACGGCGCCGCCCAAGCGATCGCTGAGCGCCTGCAGCAGCGCCTTGATTTCGGGGTCGGCTACCGTTTGCGACGGCGTGTCGGTCAATTCGATCAGTGTCCCGTCGACGTCCAGGAACAGACACCAATCGAGCGATGGGTCAGGAGGTATTCTTAGCGCTGTCATGTGGATTGCTCGTATCGGCAAACTCGCAGAGCCGCTCCGCGGCCCGCTTGAGGGTGGCATCTTGCTTGGCGATGCACAGGCGCACCAAGGTCATCTTGGGCGGCTCGGCATAGAAGGGCGACAGCGGAATGATGGCTACCTTCGCGTCGCGGATGAGCCGGTCGGCGAACGTCATGTCATCTTCCGCACTGAGCGCGGAGTAATCCACCAGCTGAAAGTAAGTGCCGGCGGCCGGCACGGGCTCCAATCCGGATCCTCTCAGCAGACCGGCCAGTAAATCTCGCTTTGCCTGGAAGAAGGCCGACAGTCCGTGCCAAGCGTCCGGGTACGACGCCAGGTAGCGGGCGATGGCGTGCTGTAGCGGTGCTACGATGCTGAAAGTGTTGTATTGATGCACTTTGCGCAGCTCGCGCGTCATCTTCGCCGGCGCGACGCAATAACCTACGCGCCACCCCGTCGCATGCAAGGTCTTGCCAAAGGAATAGACGGCGTAGCTGCGCTCGCGCAGCTCAGGATGCGCGAGAACGGAGGCGTGGCGCCGGCCATCGAACAGCACATGTTCGTAGACTTCATCGGCCAGCACGGTGATCGGTCGATCGCGAATGCAATCGGCCAGCGCTTCAAGGTCCTCCGACGTGGCGACCGTGCAGCTGGGATTTTGCGGACTGTTGATGACGATGAGTCGCGTGCGGTCGGTCAGAGTACGCCGGACCTGATCCCAGTCGAAGCGGAAGGTCGGCGGCTGCAGCGGGATGCGCACGCAACGAGCACCCGATAGCCGGATCGCGGGTTCATAAGAGTCATAGGCCGGGTCGAAGATGATGGCTTCATCGCCTGGGCCGACGACCGCCTGAATAGCATCGTATAGGGATTCAGTGCCGCCGCAGGTCACCGTGATTTCGGTGTGCGGATCGAACCTCTGTCCGTAGCAGATGAACAACTTGTGCGCGATCTGTTCGCGCAGATCGATGACGCCTTCCATGGGCGCGTACTGGTTGTGTCCCTCGCCGATAACCTCAATCAGGCAATTCGACAGACGCGGATCGATCGGATAGTCCGGAAATCCTTGGCCAATGTTCAGGGCGTTTTCTTCGATCGCGCGGCGCGACATGACGGTGAAGATGGTGGTTCCGACATCGGGCAGCTTACTTTTGAACCGCAAGTTCACCCTCCAGTTTCTGCAGTCCGCCGGCCAGCGAGTGCACTGGGATTCCGAGCTGGCGCAGGCGCCGCGCTGTCGCCAGGCTGCGCTTGCCCGACGCGCACAGCAGCAGCACGTCGCGGCCCTGTTGGTTGGCGGCCGTCAGCAATGTTGGATCGGCCAGCAGCGTCGCCATGGGTATCTGCGTGGCGCCGCTCGGCAGCGCCGCAATTTCTTCGTCGCTGCGGATGTCGATGATCCGAAAGCCGCGCGCGCGGGCGGCGGACAGAGATTCCACCTGGATCTCCAATTCGGGCTGGTCTGCCGCGATGCCATGGATGTGCGCGCAGGCCGGCGCGCGGCATTCTGCACGGCGCGGCGCCTTGAGCTTGATGCTGGAGAAATTCATGAAGTCGAGCAGCAGCAGCTCACTTTCGAGCTGGCCGGCCATGTTCAGCAAGATCTTCAAGGCGATCAGTGCTTGCAGGGTGCCGAAGGCGCCGGGTACGGGTCCCAATACGCCGGCTTCGGCGCAGTTGCCGACTACGCCATCCGCAACGGCATCGGGCCATAGACAGCGGAGGCAGGCGTGGCTTGCATTGGGCTTGTAGACCTGCAGTTGTCCCTCGTACTGATAGACACTGGCGAAGACCGCCGGGCGGTGCGCCAATACGGCGGCGTCGTTGATCAGATATTTGGTGCGAAAGTTATCGCTGCAATCGACCACGACATCGTAGCTGCGGATCAAGTCGAGCGCATTGGATGCATCGAGTCGAACAGCATGGACTTCGACGCGCACCGTCGGGTTGATCGTTTGAATTGCGGCTCGTGCGAGCTCAACCTTGGGGTTGCCGACATCGGATAAGCTGTAAATGGGCTGCCGATGCAAATTGCTGGCATCCAACTCGTCGGCATCGACAACTCCGAGACAGCCCACGCCGGCCCCGGCCAAGTACTGCAACACGGGGCTTCCCA
>JAXDQN010000075.1:0-14655 GCA_034667865.1 Gammaproteobacteria bacterium | reverse complement strand
GCAGCAGTTCGATGCAGTAGAACACTTCGAACATGGACTTGCCGAAGGTCGAACCCGACTCATCGATGAGGACTTCGCGGATATCATCCACCTTGGTGGCCAGAATATCGGCCGCGCGCAGCAGTATCCCCGCGCGTTCCGACACCAGCATGCGGGCCCACGATTCGCGTGCATTGTGAGCCGCTTCCACCGCCTTGAGAGCGTCGGCGCGGGTGGCTTGAGCTACGCGCGCGAACAGCGCGCCCGTGGCCGGATTGAAATCGTCAGCCATGGCGCCGCTGGAGGAGGGCACCCAGGCGCCATTGATGTAGAGGGAATATTCACGCACGTTCTCGACCGGAGAATCGGAGCGGACCGCGTTGCTTGCACCTTGCGCCATAAATCACCCCGTGTGCTGTTTAGACCCAGATCTGCAAAACATAATCGAAGGGAGCCTGAGCATTCAGCATATCGACGCGCTGTAATGCGATCTTAAAGCTGTCGCCTTGCGGCTCGAGCGTATGCCGGTACGTGCCGGCAAAATGCCGCAATGTATCGCGCCGCATTTCGATCATATGAAAGCGTGAGCGTACTACAAGCACCGTAGGGGTCGCGGACTCGATCACTACATTGCCTACCAGGTGGCTGGTGCCCCAATTCGGCGCCTGAGACCAGGCGTTCGGGTGAGTCACCCGGCCCATCCTGATCTGCATCAGGCTCACATCTTCAGCAAAGATCGACGGCGAATCCAGCCATTCGGTTTGTTCCGGCGTCACCGGCATCCAGTAGACGCCGTCCGCCTTGAAAAGCTCGATATAAGCGGCCCAATGCTTGCCGTCCAGCAGTTCGGATTGATGAAACAGAAACTGCTCCACCCGCTGCTGCAACGTATGCTGCGCCCCCGGTTCGAGCGCACTGCGCGCCGGTAGCGCAGCTTCGCGATACAGCTGGCGCGGCGTGTGGTCCGGCGCTATCGATTGAGCGCCGGTCGATTTGGCCTCCTGGTTCTCGAAAATCACCACTTCGTCGAGCAGTCGGGATTCAAGCTTGCTCATGTGCGCATGTACTCGGCCCAAGCCTTGAATTGGCTGCGCATCACCGCCTCGGAGGTGCCGTTCTTCGAATAGGTCACGTCGCCCTCGGTGGAATCGCCGCCGTGGTTGCGGTGAAAGCTGACCCAATCGAGGCCGTTGGACTCGAGCCCCCATTGGCCCTTGCTCCAATTCTCCAGGTCATCGGCATTGATCATGGTGGCGGGCGAATTCACCAGATTGAAGTACCAGAGTGCGCGCCGGTAAATCGCATCGGAAACTCCCTTGAGACGGAAATGCCAGATTTCCGACAGAGTCTTGTTCGGCGCCAGCGGCCGCAGGCAGCGCAGCTGCTGCAGCGGCGATTGCACCGACAGGTAGGGGTATACCAGCACGTGATGAATGCTGCGGCTCAAGTATTCCTCGGCTTTCTGTTCGCCGTAAGCTTGGTGCATTGAGGCGACATATTCTTTGGTGTCCGGATCCTCGGGCCGCAGTCCCATGTAGCCTTTCAGAATTCCGTGGCCGCGCGGGAAATTGACGGTTTGCACCGAATCCCATTGATCGAATGAGGACGCAAAGGTGGACAAATAGTGATAGTACAGCGGCGGGGTTTCGCCCTGGGCTTTCAGTGCGCGTTCGGCGCGTCCCGCCGCGATGCCGGTGGACTGGTGGGTTACCGAGGGATGCAGCGCGTCGAGCTGGTTCTCCATGAAGAACTTCCAGTTCGAGTGTTGCATGACGCGATGACACACGGGAACGATCTCGACTTCGCCCAGCGGCGAGCGGTCGCACATGTCGTCGAAGGCAATTTTTGCATCGCCCAAAAATTCGATCAGCGACGGACCCTGCGGCGATAGCTTCGCGAATACGAAGCCGCGATAGCTGTCGGCTTGCGCCGCCGCCTTCATCGAGCAATCCGGATTTTCCGGGTTCATGCGCGTGCCGTCATAGCCGCGCGGCAGCGGAATACCCTTGACGCGTCCATCGAGATGAAAGGTCCACGCGTGATAGGAGCAGACGAAGGTAGATCCGGTGTTGCCCTGCCGACTGCCGCACAACTGCACTCCGCGATGCGGGCAACGGTTATAGAGAACGCGGATTTTCTGATCCGAACCGCGCACCATGATCATGGGCTGGCGCCCGATCTGCACGGTATAGAAATCCCCGGGCAGTTTTACCTGCGACTCATGGCCGCAGTACACCCAGGTCTTTTCCCAAATGTTGGCCATTTCCCGATCGAAAATCGCCTGATCGGTATAAACGGTGCGGTGTACGCGGTCGGCTTCGACCAATCCTTCGAACGGCTGCAAAGAGGGCCTCCGTGAATTGAAGCGGAATCAGCTGATCGAATCTAAGTCGCTATTTCAAGGCTTTCCATCTACCATCTCGACCGATTGCATTCCCTCAGGTTATGGAACACCCGGAGCAGGTAAATGTCCAGTGATCTCGACGTTCCGCGGCTGCGTCAGCTGGCCATGATCGTCAGGCACCATTCCTTCTCGAAGGCTGCGGAGCACATGGGCATTTCGCAGCCGGCGCTTTCCAAGAACATTCGCAGCCTGGAACGCGTCCTCGGCGTACAACTGCTCGAGCGGGGTCGATTTGGCGCCCTGCCCACGGCCTTCGGATTGGCCTTGGTGCGGCACGCCGACTCGATCGACGCGGAGCTTCGCAGTGCAGCGCATGAAATCGAAGCGCTGCGCGAATCGCGCTCCGGACATACCCGAATCGGTTGCGGGCCTTCGGAGGCGACTCGCCTGTTGCCGCAGGCGCTGGGCCGGTTGCGCGATGCCGCACCCGGAATTCGCGTCACGATTCTGTATGGCCTCAATGAGGCACTGATGCCCATGGTCAAGCATGGCGAGGTGGATTTTGCCCTGTCATCGATTCCGGCGCGTTGTCCGGACCCGGACTTGCGGCAACTGCGTCTGCACGAAGATCGTGCTGCCGTGATCGCGCGGCGCGGCCATCCCTTGATCAATCGCCGCGAACCCTTGACCGCCGCGCAACTGCTGGATCAGCAATGGATATTGGCCACGCAGCATGAATTGGAACGTCTGGCATTCGATCAGCTGTTCCTCGAGGCCGGGTTGGCGGCCCCGCAAAATACCCTGGAAACCACCTCCGCCGTACTGATGAAGACCATGGTGATGCAAAGCGATTTTCTGACTTTCCTGCCGCGCGAACTGGTGTATTGGGAGGAGCGCGCCGGACTGCTGACGGCCTTGAGCGTCGATGGTTACGCCTGGCGCCGCAATGTCGGCGTCACCATGCGCACCCGCGCGGGGCTGAATCCCGCCGCGCAAGTGCTCATAAAAACCCTGCAGGAAGTCGGCAAGGAATTCGAATCCTTATGATCGGAGATAACGATTTTCTGGAGCGCGAATACAATCCGCGCGCCACCATACCGGAGTTCGCGGCACTTTTTGCGCAATGGAAAGTGCGCGGCGCGCAGGCGCGTGTCGCGCTGCCGGCGCGGCTCGATTTGGCATACGGCAGTGCCCCGGCCGAGACGCTCGATTATTTTCCGGCCGAGGCCCGCGCGGGCGAGGCCTCGCCCTTGCTGGTGTTCATCCACGGCGGTTACTGGCGGGCGCTGGATAAGGCCGATTTTTCGTGGGTTGCGCCCGGCTATGTGACAGCGGGAATTTCTGTCGCCGTAGTGAATTACGGACTGGCGCCGAAAACGCCGCTGGGCGAGATCGTGGCGCAGGTCAGGCGCTGCCTCGCATGGATCCACGCCCGCGCGCAGGACTTGTCGGTGGATCCTGCGCGAATTTTCTGCAGCGGACATTCGGCCGGCGCACATCTGACCGCCATGATGCTGGCCACCGATTGGACCACGGTCTCGCCGGGGTTGCCGCGCGCTCTTTTGGCCGGCGCCCTGACCATCAGCGGCTTGTTCGACCTCGAGCCGCTGACTCGCGCGGAATTCCTGCGGCACGATCTGGCATTGGACGCGGCCGCGGCACGGCAACTGTCGCCCGCCTATCTGCCGTTGAAAAGCGCCACCCCGCTGTTACGCGCGGTGGGGGCGCTGGAGTCGGGCGAGTTCCATCGCCAATCCGAGTCGATCGGGCTACATTGGCCGAGCGTGTGCACGACCGCTGTGCTCGATGTGCCGGACTGCAATCATCTCACGGTCTGCGACGCCTTCGCCGCGCCGGGCAACATGCTGTTCGAGGCGCTGCGCGGCGCGATCACGCAGCGTTAGAAGCTACTTTTCAGCTGCACATACCATTCGCGGCCGCGATCCGGAATCACGCTGACCGGGCCGGATCCAGGTGTGAAGTACGCCGCGATGATGTAGTCCTTGTCGAGCGCGTTCTTCACGCCGAGGATGGCTGAGAATTTTGAGTTCGCCGAGGTCCAGGTCAGCAGACCATTCAGCAAACCGTAGCCGGGCTGCGCTTCCTCCGGGGTGTTCAGCGCGTCATTGAAGTAATGAGTGCGGTAAGTCCACTCGAGGCGAGGGCTCAAGTGGCTGTTGCCGGGCAGAACGAATTGCTTCTCGCCGGCGATCATCCACTGCCACTTGGAGACGAACGCGAATTGCGAATTGATATTGATGTCGGTGGCCCCCGGCGCGATCGAGGTGTAGTAGGCATCCGTGAGGCCGGCGTCGGCTTCGAAATACCAGCCACCGCCCGGCGAGACCTGGGTCTCGAGTTCTAAACCCTTGACGCGGCCGGTTCCGCCGTTCGCGGTGATGGGCGCGATGGCATTGAAAATCGATACCTGGATGTCGTCGTAGTTGGTCAGGTAGGCCGCCGCATTGAAATTCAGCATGCCGTCGAACTGCGCGGTCTTGAAGCCCACTTCGTAAGAGGTGACGGTTTCCGGATCGAAGGTGGGGGTCGCGGGCAGCGGCGGAAACACGCGCTGCGTGAAGCCGCCGGACTTGAAGCCCTTGCTGTAGGTGCCGTACACCATCGTGTTGGTGTCGATGTGATACGACAGGTTCGCGAGCGGCGTGACCTTGTTGAAGTTGCGGTCGACCGGTATGGACGGCAGCACCGGTGTGCCGATGGGGAACGGACCGCCTTTGTCATTGACCACGAATTCGTTCGGCGAGAAGGACTTCTTGTCTTCGGTGTAGCGCAAACCCGCAGTCACCGCCAAGGCCTGGGTAATGTTGTAGGTAGCCTGCGCGAAGGCTGCGTAGCTCTTAGTCTCGGAAGCGCCGCCTGACAGCACGGTGATCGGCGCAAAATCCACCAGGTTGGGATTGACCGCCTTCTCGTCGAAGTAATACAGGCCGGTGACCCACTTTAGAGCCCTGTCGAATGAATCGCCGTCCAACTGCAATTCTTCGCTAACCTGGTATTGAGACAGGTTGTCGGTCAGGTGATAGATGGTGAGCGGCGACTCGTCGCCGTCGCGCTGGAAGTGGCTGCTCACGTGGCGGTAGGCGCTGATGGACTTGAAGCGCAGATCATCGTTGATGGTCCAGTCGTAGGTCAGATGCGCGCCCCACAAATCATCGTCGCTGATGCTGGGAAGGGTTCCCTGGCTGACCTTGCCGGCCTCGCCGAAGTATTGCGGGCCGTAACAGGCTTTGTTGGTTTGATCGCCGGCCGGATTGTAGCTTGCCGAGCCCAAGCCCAAGCAGTTGCCGGCGCCCGCCACCAAGGTGGCGATGTAGTTGTTGAACAGTGAGAAGTTGTCGACGGGTGCGTCCGCCGGCGGATTGATGGTGTAGTGCCCGGGGACAGTGCCCGAGCCCGGCGGCGCCAGCGGCAGGCCGGCGGGATTGAAAATGGCCGAACCGAATTTGATGTCCCGCAATACGAACGCGGCACCGTTCTCGCGGGTGCGGGTGCCGTCGATGCTGAAATTCAGCTCCATGTTGTCGCCTTGCCAGCGCAACGCCATTTTACCGACCAAGTTGTTGCGATCGCCGAGCTCCTGGCCGGTGCCCACGTCATCCACGTAACCGTCTTGCTTGATGAGCGCGGCAGAAAGGCTGGCAGATATGGTGGAGGTGATCGGCAGGTTGACCTTGGCTTTTACTTCGCGGCGATTATCCGTTCCGTACAGAATGCTGGCCACGCCCGAGAACGCCTTGGTGTTGGGCTTCTCGCTGGTCACGTTGATCGCGCCGCCGATGGTATTGCGGCCGAACAGGGTGCCCTGCGGTCCGCGCAGCACTTCAAGGCTGGCAACATCGACCAAGTCCAGCAGCGATCCGACTGCGCTCGCGACGTACACACCATCCACATACAGGCCGACGCCGGGCTCAACCGTCGGGATGAAGTCCGACTGTCCGACACCACGTATGAATACCGCTGCGCTGGAACTGGATCCGCCGGCGCCGGGATTCTCCTGAAACACCAGGTTGGGCACGACGCTGGCCAAGTCGTCGGTGCGCGTGATGCCGCGCGCTTCGAGTGCCGGACCGGAAAACGCCGTGATGGAGATCGGCGTATCGATGAGCTTCTCTTCGCGGCGCCGGGCCGTCACGACGACCTCTTGCATGAGATCCTTGAGATCCGTTCCGACCGCGGGCGCGCTGCTTGAGTCCGCAGCGTGCGCCGGCATCTGCAATCCGGCTCCCAGGCACAAACAGGGAATCAGCAATTTTACGCGTACAAGCACAAAGCACCTCCGCAAACGAGAAGCGAAAATTTCCCGAGAATGACGGGACGAGGTGCGCGATCGACGCACACAGGATGGTTGGCGGGCGGTGGTTTACATGGCATCCCGAACATCCCTACTTGATCAGTTTTTTGTATCGAACCTGGCCGACGCTATGCCGCGACATGCGACATTTCCATCTACCGCATCGACCGATTGTATTCCGCGTGGTTATGGAAAAGAAGAATCCTCAGCAGCGTGACAGGCATTCGGATTCGCGGGAATGCCGTAACGCGCACCCGCAGAGCCTTGCGATGCAGCATTCCTATCGCCAGCCACACGCACAATCCGCACTTCAGGCTACAACAACGCCCGCAGCTTCACGTAGCCGGTGCGGCTGATGGGCAGCTCGGTTTTATCCTTGAGGATGGCAATGCGGCTGTCCTTTTCCGACAACTCGATTTTCGCCAGCCGCGAGACATTCAAAATGTAGCGGCGGTGAATGCGCAGAAATCCCTTGGTCTCGAGCTGGGTTTCGAGTTCTCCCAAGGTTTGCTCTTTGAGGTAACTGCGCCCCGCCGCGCGTATCGATACATAGTCATCCTGCGCCTCGATGAAATCGATTTGCTCGACCGGAATCACGTGCACGTTGGAGCGATCGCGAATCAGCAACCGGTCGAGCGGGCTGCCGTCGCGATGCGTCTCCAATAGCTCGCGCGCCGGGACGGGATCGGCCCGCTGAATGCGGGCGCGCGCCAGCTGCATGGCTTCGGCAAAACGCTCGGCGGCGAAGGGCTTCAACAGATAGTCCACGGCATGCACATTGAAGGCGCGCAGCGCATATTCGTCGAATGCCGTGGTAAAGATGACGCCGGCAGAGTCGCGGCCGATCAACTCCAGCACTTCAAAGCCATCGAGCTTGGGCATTTGAATGTCGAGGAACAGCAGATCCGGCTTCAATTCACTCGCGGCCTTTACGGCTTCGAAGCCGTTGGCGCATTCGGCCACCACCTCGACATCGGCATGGGCCGATAGGTATTCGCGAATCAGCGCGCGCGCCGGCGCTTCGTCATCGATGATGATGGCGGTCAAGTGCAGCGGTTCATTCAAAGGGCACACTCACTTCGGCGATGTAATTGCCTTCCGCCTCGCGTACCTCCAATTGTGCCGCACCGGCATATTGGGATTGCAAACGCTCCCGCACCAGCATCAGACCGAAACCCGGCCGCCGATTGCGCGGACGGTCCGGATCGCTCGGATTGCTGACCCGAATGCGCAGCGTCGACTTCTCCAGTTCGCCGCTGATCGAGACCGTTCCTCCTTCCAGCAGATGGGCGATGCCGTGCAGCACGGCGTTTTCCACCAAGGGCTGCAAAATCAGGGGCGGAATCAGGGTCGCCAAGGCCTGTTCGCTGACCTGCACCGACATGCTCAACCGCGGCCCCAGCCTGACCTGTTCGATGGCGAGATAACTCTGCACCACGCCCAGTTCGTCCTTGAGCGCGATCCGGTGCGTGCCGCCGAAGCGCAGCGTGTCGCGCAAAAAATCCGCGAGCAGCAGGCACATCTTGCGCGCCGCGGCGGGATCGCTGCCGGTCAACGCGCTGATCGAGTTCAGACTGTTGAATAGAAAGTGCGGATCCAGCTGCGCGCGCAGCGCCTTGAGTTCAGCATCGCGCGCCAGCAGCCCGGACTCCAAGGCGCGTTTTTCCGATTTCTGCGAGGCATAGGAGGCGATCAATACATAGTGAAAGGCAATGGCCAGCCAAAACAGCAGCGCGGCGACCACGAACAACTGCCAGGGCTGCGCCATGTACTGCTGCGGCTGCAGACCTAGATTCAGGGATTGCAGCGCGGCGCTCCATACCCAGGCGATGCCGACGCACAGTCCTCCCACCGTGGCCGCGGAACTCAGGTGTGCCGGCACGGCGCGCCAGATCCGATAATTCTTGGCGATCGGAAAAGCGGAGCAGACGTAGTACGCGGACAGGCCGATGAAGGCGTAGACCATGGTGAGCGGCAGGAAGAAGATGGCCGCAGTGCCCCACGCGCCGCGTTGGCCGAAGCCGAGCACCAACACCAAACCGATCGGCAGATAGCCGATCAAGTACAGGCCGAGCTGGCGGCGATCGGCGAGGATGGGATGCATGGATCAGTTGCTGATTTCGACGCCGCCCATCATTGCCGTGCCGCGCAGGATCAGCTGCTGCGTGGTTGCCGACGGGATGGTGCGAGTCTTGTCCATGACACCTCCCATGATGGGCATCACGTGGCAGATGACCGTCCAACCCGGCGGTACGAAAATATTCAGGCCGCCCATCAGCACGAACACATCGATGTATGCGGTGCCATCCGGACCGAGTTGCGCATCGCGCAAGTCGATCTCGCCGCCGCCCATCATGCAAGTCGCCTCGGCGCTGCGAAAAATACTGGGTCCCCAGCGCCGGCGACTGCTGCTGAGCACGCTAAAAATCGTCGCATGTTGCGAGGCGTCGGGATTGGCGCCGGCGGAGGAGAAGGGCGCACCACCCGGCGCAGTGCCGCCCGGCGCGCCTGCGGAGAAATTATTCGGCGCACCCGTATTCGGCGCACCCGATGGCGGCAGGGGTCCACCGGAGGGCGGCCGCCAATTCGAGTGATCCGAGCTGCGCATCATCACCCGGGCGCCCACCGCCACCACTGCAATGGGAACGATGAATTCCCACGGACTCAGCATCAGCCAGCCCAGCGTGTTGAGCAGCAGCCAGCCGCCCAGGAAGATCAAAACCACACCTGTGACCGATCCGCGTCGGCCTCGACTCAAAGACAGGAATCCGACCGCGACCAGGATGATGGGCCAGAACCGCGTCACATGATCAGCGGACTGAATGCCCAGCTGGTCCAGCAGCAACGACACACCCACCAAAACAATGATGATGCCGAGGATAAACCTCGGCGCCATCGGTGGTCGCGGTTCAAGTGGCATAGTGACTTCCGTGAATCTCGTCGTGATCGCCGCTGCGGCGCTGCTCGATGGCGCGGAAGATCATAACCGCACCGACGCCGGCAAGCAGAATCGGCCAAGTGAACTGCGCATACGCCCAGTCGGTCATGGTATTCGCAAACAGCCAGTCACCGAACAACAGCAGGGTCCAGCCGCGTTGACGCGGGGCATTCAAGCTGGAGCCAATTTGCATCAGTGCCAGAACGATGATGACGATCGGCCAGCTGTGGCTGAGCGCCACGGCATGCAAGTAGCCCATTTGCTGCAAGGCCAACAAGCCGCCGGCGAGGATCAAAGCGGCCCCCGTGGCGATCTTGGTGCCGAAAGGATTGCCTTTGCTGACTGAGGTGGTGGTGGTCCGAGTGATTTGCGTGCTCATTTCAAGTTGCTCCCGAGTGGTTGATCCGATGGGTGCATCCTGCCCAAGGCCACCACGGGGATCATGCGATATTCGGCCAACCACCCTGATTTCCCGGCGAACGACCGGAGGTTGGGTCCAAATCGGTGAATTGCAGCCTCAATTGGGCGCTTTTGGCGTTTTCCAGAGGCTGGTGCGCTCGGCTTTTGAATCCAACGGCACGGTATCCACGGGCCCCATCCCCATGATTTGCACGATGGTTTCCTCATCGCACGCGCCGTCGTAATGCGGCGCTCGCGCAGGGTGAACCGCAAAGGAGCCGACCGTCATCGGGATCAGTGCTTTCTCATCGACTTTGTCGCCCACGCCCATGCACCACAGTCCTTTGATCACAGTCACGAACCGATCCTGCGAGTGGGTATGGGGATTGGTGTGCACGCCGGGACCGAATTTGACCCGCACCACATAAATGCCCGGCTTGGTCGGATCGCCGTATAAAACAGCCTGCGAAAAGGCCGGCGTTCCCTTGAATGTCACCTGGTCGGGCGCGATGCGAATGAAGCCGTCGCTGTCCGCCGCCATCGACAGACATAGCGAGGACAGAAACAAAACGGCAGCGACGCTGCTGAGTCTGGCGTGGTTCATCGAAATTTCCTTATGGCTGCAAGCGTGTGACCGACCAGGGTTGGCCGGCGCCGGCACGCGTCCAGCGCGCGCGGTCGTGAATGCGAAACTCACCTTCGACCCAAAGTTCGACGGCGTCGGCGTAAAGCCTAAAGCCGCCCCAGTTCGGTGGCCGAGGCACTTCGGCGGTGACATTTTCGGGCTCCGCTGATCCCGGACCCGCGTAAGGGATGCCGAAGCGCCGTGCCTGTTCGGCGACCGCTGCGCCCAGCGCGGCGCGCGATTCCACGGGTTGGCTTTGGCGGCTGGCCCAAGCGCCCAGTCGGCTCTGCCACGCGCGGGTTTTGAAATAGGCGTCATTGTCGGCCGCAGATGCCGGTGAAACGCGGCCTTCGATGCGGACTTGGCGGTGGCGATGGTCCCAGTGAAACACCAAGGCGGCGCGCGGATTGGCTTTCAGCTCCTCGCCTTTGCGCGATTCGAAATTGGTGTAGAACAGGATATTGCCGGGCTCGCTGGCAATCTCCTTGCACAGAACCACACGCGCCGAAGGCTGCCCCTGGTCTCCAACCGTTGCCAATACCATGGCGTTCGGATTCGGCTGGGCGGCGTCGTCCCTCGCCTGTTGCAGCCACTCTGCGACGGTCACCAACGGATTGGCGGGGAGCGGATTGGGGAGGGTTTCGGTCCAATATGACTTTTTGGTGCTGGCCATATGAGAATGGTAGCGGTCAACTACGCAACATGGGACCTCTTTAATGAATTTGGACGAACTGCGGGCTGCCCTGACGGAATTGGATGGACAGCTGCTGGAACTGGTTGCGCGCCGCCAAGCCTTGAGCGAACAAGTAGCCGCCGTGAAACGCGCGACCGGCCGCGCGACGCGCGACTTCGGCCGTGAGCGGGAAGTCATTTTACGTGGCCGCACCACAGCGCAGCGCTTAGGGGTTTCCCCGGACCTGGCCGAATCGTTGATGCGCCAACTGATTCAATCCTCGCTCACCACCCAAGAACATGCCCGCGTCGCGGCGCAGGCGCATGGCAGCGGCAAGCGCGCGCTGATCCTCGGCGGTCGCGGCAAAATGGGCAGCTGGTTCGCGGAATTTCTGGCCTCGCAAGGATTCCGGGTGGCGGTGGCAGACCCCCGGGGGGCTCAGCCAGGCTTCGATTTGGTCGCCGATTGGCAGTCCGATCCCTTGGATTTCGATCTGATCGTGCTGGCAACTCCCTTGAGCGCCACAGCCGATCTGTTGCACGCGCTGGCGCAGCGCAAGCCGCGCGGGCTGGTGTTCGACTTGGGTTCCCTCAAGACCCCATTGCGCGCGGGATTGGATGCGTTGGTCAAGGCCGGTTGCCGGGTCACCTCGCTGCATCCCATGTTCGGCCCGGACACGGAGCTGTTGTCCGGCCGGCACGTCATCTTCATCGATCTGGGAAACGCCGCCGCACTGGCCGAGGCCCAGGAGTTGTTTGCGCCCACCATGGCGGAACGGGTGGTCATGGACTTGGACGAACACGATCGGCTGGTCGCCTACGTGCTCGGCTTGTCGCACGCGCTGAATATCGTTTTTTTTACGGCGCTGGCCGACAGCGGCGAGGCTGCGCCGCGGCTGGCCAAAATGTCGAGCACCACCTTCGACTCACAGCTGGAAGTGGCCAGTCGCGTCGCCGCTGAAAGTCCGGATCTGTATTTCGAAATTCAAAGCGCCAATGACTATGGCGGCGAATCGCTGTCGGCCCTGCAGACCGCGGTGGAGCGGCTGTTGGCGGCGGTGAAAAACAAAAACCTGGTGGAGTTCACGGCGTTGATGAATCGCGGACGGGCATACTTGGACGTGCGAGCCGCTGCGCGGGCCACGTGAACATGACCGACCTCGATGGCCTGCTGCTCGACAACGAGGGGCTGAAGAAGCGCCTGGCGGAGCTGACTTCCGAGGCCGCCGCCAACGAAACCATCATGAAGCGCACGCAGGCGCGGGAGTTGACGCTGTTGCGCGCGGATAGCCTGGCGCAACTGCTGCACGCCATGGTCGATGGCCTGCGCGAGTCCTATAGCTTGGATGCCGTCAGCGTCGTGCTGCTCGATCCGCAGCATGAAGTGCGGCATCTTCTGGTGGCGGGCGGCGATAGGCCCGAAGAATTCAAACAGATATTTTTTGTCGACTCCTTGGTTGGCTTGGCGCCGCAGCTGGCGGTGCTGCACAAACCCTGGTTGGGGCCGTTCGTCGGCGCTGATCACCACCTGCTGTTTCCCGGCACCTCCAACCTGAAGAGCGTTGCGCTGTTGCCGCTGCCGCGCAAGGACCGGGCCACCGGCGCGCTATGTTTCGGCAGCCGCGACGCCACCCGCTTCACCCGTCACCATGGCACCGATTTTTTGGCGCACTTGGGCGCAGTGGGTGCGGTCTGCATCGAGAATGCCGTCAATCGCGCGCGACTGCTGCGCGCCGGCATCACGGACTTCCTTACGGGGTGGCACAACCGACGCTATTTGCAGCAGCGCCTCAAAGAGGAATTGTCGCGCGCGCAACGCCGCGGCGGCAGCATCGCGTGCTTGATGATCGACATCGACAAGTTCAAAGGCATCAATGACGGGTACGGTCACCTGGCCGGCGATGCGGCGCTGAAGGAAATTGCACATCGAGTGGAGGGACAGATTCGCAGCATGGACACCGCGGCTCGATTCGGCGGCGACGAGCTGGCCATACTGCTGCCGGAGGCCACCGCGGCGGAGGCAGCCAGGCTGGCGGAGCGCATCCGAGAGGTCATTGCAGCCGTGCCCTTCGCGCTCAATTCGCAGATAACGCGCAGTTTGACCGTCTCCGTCGGCGTTGCATCGGTTGCGCCCGGGCGGCACGAGACGGATTTGAAGGCCGTGGGCGATCGGCTGGTGGCCGACGCCGACGCCGCGCTGTACCGTGCCAAGGCTTTGGGCAGAAATCGCGTGCAACTGGGCGCCGGCTAGAGCCGATAGTCGCGCGGGCGGGCGCGACTATGGAACAATCGAGCGATGTCCATCCAATCCGCCATCGACTACATCGATAAGGACGGTTTCCGCGCCAATGTGGGAATAATCTTGACCCGCGGGGCTGGAGAGCTGTTTCTCGGCGGCCGCGTTGGCGGCCGCGGCTGGCAATTTCCCCAGGGCGGGGTCAACCGGGGCGAAAAGGTCGAGGACGCGCTGTACCGCGAACTCAAGGAAGAAATCGGCCTGGATCGCGACGACGTCGACATGCTGGGAGCGACTCAAGGGTGGCTGCGTTATCGGCTGCCGCGTCAGTATGTACGCGATCGCTGCATCGGCCAGAAGCAGCGTTGGTTTTTGCTCAAGCTCATCGGGCAAGAATCGAAGCTACGCTTCGATCACACCAGCCAGCCGGAATTCGATCGATGGCGATGGTCCGACTATTGGACCCCGGTGCGCGAGGTGGTGTATTTCAAGCGCCGCGTTTATGTGCGAGCGTTGCACGATCTCGGCAAGCTGATGTTTCCGGAGGGCTTGCCGCCCTACCCGGACTGGTGGAGCGAGGTCCAGGGTTCAGCCGAGGAGCGTTCGGTCAAAAAGGCTTGACCACGGCCAGGATGACGATGATCACCAACAAAAGCGCCGGGATCTCGTTGAATTTGCGATACCACTTGGAGGTATGCGCGTCGCGTCGCAGCGCCAGATCGCGCATCAGCTTGTAGCAAAACAGGTGGTAGGCGATCAGCAGCGCCACCAGCAGCAGTTTGATGCGCAACCACAGGAAAGCCAGGTAGGCGGTCGATTCCAGCAGCATGGCCACGCCAAACAAGATGGCGGCGGCGGCGCCGATGGTCATGATGGCGAACAGGCGTCGCTCCATGACGACAAAGCGCTCCAAGCTGAGCGGGTCCTGCGCGTCCGCGTGATAGACAAACAGCCGCGGCAAGTAGAACAGTCCCGCAAACCATGTGATCACGAAGATGACGTGTAGTGCCTTCAGCCAGAGCATTGAGGGATGATACCTTGAGCGGACGGGCGCCTGTGGGGGCACGATCGGGTTAGGGCTCTGATCCAAAAGGATTGCATGGCGGATTCGTCGGGTAAATTAGTGGTGCGAAACTACGCCCCCAAGCGC
>JAXDQN010000074.1:0-2566 GCA_034667865.1 Gammaproteobacteria bacterium | reverse complement strand
CCGCATTCAGCAGCGGATCTTGTGTCCACGCGCCGACCAGACGGGCAATTGCCGCCAGAGTTGCCAGATAGGATTTGGTCGCGGCAACGCTGGTCTCGGGGCCCGCGCGCAGTTCGATCACCAAATCCGACGCCGCCGTCAACGGCGAATCAGGGGTGTTGCACAGAGACAAGATCGTTGCGCCCGATGCTTTCGCGGCAGCGACCGACGCCAGCAAATCGGGGCTGCGTCCGGATTGCGAGATCGCAATGAATAAGCAGCCGCGCAGATCCTGGCTGATCCCGTATACGGAACTCACCGAGGGAGCCGCCGAAGCGGTCAAAATCCCGGCGCGTGTTTCGATCAGGTATTTGGCGTACGTGGCCGCATGGTCGGAACTGCCGCGCGCACAGGTGATGACGACGCGCGGCGCCAGTCGTCGAATGGCGGCGCCGATATATTCGATGCTCGCGGCGTCCCGCAGCAACTGTGCTCGAACCGCCGCGGCTGCACTGGCCGCTTCCTGAAACATCAAGCTCACGTCGACAGCTCGGCCACGAAATCGTAGGTATCGCCGCGATAGAAGGACTGCGAGAACTCGATGGCGCGACCATCGGGCAGCGAACCCAAGCGCTCGACCAACAATCCCGCATCGCCCACTTTGGCCTTCAACAATTCCGCCTGCTCGCCCGTCAGCAATACTGCGCGTAAGCGCTGCAGTGCGCGCACCGGACGATGCCCCGCGCGTTCCAGCGCTTCATACAGCGACGCATCGACGGATTCGAGCGAAGGCAACGCGGTCGCGACAATCGTGGCGAACTCGACCGCCATCGGCGCATCGTCGGCATATCGAATTCGGTTGAAACGAAATACGGGAGTGCCCGGACTCAAGCGCAGCGCCAGTGCTTCCTCGGGAGTTACGGTTCCCCCCGCCCGTTTCAACCAAACGCTGTGTGGAATGCGGCCGCGCGCGCGCATGTCTTCGGAGAAAGACGTGAGCATGGCGAAGTTTTTATCGACGCGAGCGGAGACGAAGTTTCCGGAGCCTTGGCGCCTTACCAACAGGCCGTCGGAAACCAAGCCGTCCAGCGCTTTGCGTACCGTGATGCGCGACACGGCGAAATCCGCGGCGAGATCACGCTCGGAGGGAAGCGCGTCATCGGGCCCCAGAATGCGGCTATCAATGGCCCGCCGCAGCGCCCGCTGCAACGCCTGATACAGCGGCAAATTGCCCTGCCCGTCCAAGGGACCGACTGCTTTGGCGAGAGATGTCATAGGGGCCGGCGGCTCATCCATGTCGTTTTCTGTCATCGGAATAATACCAAACAAATACCACTTTGAGAACAACAAACCATATTTTTCATCTATAACACTATGTTTTCAATAGACAATAATATTTCCACGCCGTATTTATTACGCACCACTAGCAGATTTGCAAAATTGGTATTATATTGGGTCTTAATTGGTGTGGAACTCGTAGCCACCCGATGGATGGGGACATCTCAACGGTCGATGATAGGGGGCAAAAGGTATGAACAGGGATCTATACATGAATCCGATCGCATTCGCGGTCAAGTCAGCACTCGGACTGGTGCTGTTGGTGCCGCCTTCATTGGCGCTTGCTGCGCCGGCGGCCGATAACAACGGCCTCGAGGAAATCGTCGTCACGGGCATCCGCCAATCGGTGCAAGTCTCGCTCGACGCGAAGCGTTCTGCCATTGAACTGGTGGATGTCATCTCCGCCGAAGACATCGGCAAACTGCCGGATAAGAATATCGCGGACTCATTGGCCCGCGTGCCGGGCATCACCACCAGCTCCGCCGGCGCCAACGAAGGCGGTTTCGACGAGAACGATCGCGTCAGCATGCGCGGCACCAACCCAAGCCTCACTCAAACCTTGATCAATGGCCACAATGTGGCATCCGGTGACTGGTTCGTGCTCAACGAAACCGGCACGGTTGGCCGCAGCGTCAGCTACACACTGCTGCCCTCGGAAATAGTCAGCCAGGTGCGGGTCGAGAAGAGCTCCAATGCCTCGCTCGTCGAAGGCGGCGTCGCCGGTTCCATCGACATCATTACTCGCAAACCGCTGGACTTCGCCAAGCCATTCACCATTCAAGCCTCC
Source organism: Gammaproteobacteria bacterium (assembly GCA_034667865.1). Classification (GTDB taxonomy): domain Bacteria; phylum Pseudomonadota; class Gammaproteobacteria; order Steroidobacterales; family Steroidobacteraceae; genus Bog-1198. The sequence continues at coordinate 462 of JAXDQN010000074.1, read as the reverse complement.
GCCGGCGCCGTCTACGCCGCACTGCCGAGCAAGACCGACGGTCAGTTCAGCGCCCTCGGCGCCTGGAAGAACGACGCCAACAACTTCGGCGTGATGTTGCAGCTGTTCTCCGAAACCCGGCATTTGCGCCGCGACGGCAGCGAAATTTTGGGCTATGAAACGATTGCAGCAGGCAGCACGATTGCAAAGTCAAATCCGGATCTCTCGGGGGTGCAATACCCCGCGCTCATCGGCGCAACCGAGTTCACGCAGAAGCGCGAACGCAATGGCGGCATGCTCGATGTGGAATTCAAACCGCTGGACAATCTGACCATCGACTTGAACGGGTTTTCATCGCGCCTGCTGGCGCCCAACCTGAACGACAACTACTTGCTGTTCGGCTCGCGCATTCTCGGCCAGGGCGCAGGTCAAGCGCCGCTACCTGGCTATACCATTGCCGGCAATACCTTGACTTCGGCGCAG
>JAXDQN010000073.1:0-16389 GCA_034667865.1 Gammaproteobacteria bacterium | reverse complement strand
TAAAAATCAATTCGTCATGACGGGTCACGTAGTACTCGCCCGGCAGCAGCTTGGCAACCACCGCTCCGAGCTGCACGTCCCAGCTGCGCCGAATATGCGCGAACTGGGGCAGGGCAGGCGGTAAAGGCCGCTCGCCGACGGCGCTGCGCGAGGCGCCGGCGGGCATCATTCGATTCTCCGATAGACCGTGCGGCCAACCAACTTGTAGCGGCTGGTGACGTTGATCAAGCTTTCGGAGTGACCGATGATCAGCCAGGCCCCGAGCTCTTGCAGTTCGGCGATGCGCTCGAACAACACACGTTGAGTTGCCTTGTCGAAATAGATCACGACATTGCGGCAGAAGATCACATCGAAGGGCCCTTTCATCGGCCAGGGGTCGAATAAATTCAGCTGCTTGAAGGTGATTAGACTTTTCAGATCGCGCGACGCCTCGGAGTGATTTGCGCGCCCCACGACAGGTGAGAACCAGCGTTTGACGCGCTCGGGTGAGACGCCCTTGAAGCGCTCGCTCCCATACACGCCGGCCGACGCGGTCTCGACCACCTTGGAATCGATATCGGTGGCCAGCAGTTTGATGTCCCAGTCGCGCAAATGCGCGAGCGCCTCGCGCATTACCACAGCGATCGAATAGGGCTCTTCGCCGGTGGAGCAGCCGGCCGACCAGAGACGGATCCGCTTGGTCGCGGCGCGATTGGCTTCCAGTTGCGGAAAAATCTCCGCCGCGAGCTGCTGGAAATGGTGATTTTCCCGAAAAAATGAGGTGAGGTTGGTGGTCATCGCATTGGTGAGTTCTTGTACTTCGCCGGCGGCGCCGTTTTCGATCAGCGCGCAATAGTCCGCGAAAGAACTCAATTGCAGCGCGCGCAGCCGGCGGGCAAGGCGCCCGTAGACCAGCTCGCGCTTCGAGCCGGCCAACGAAATGCCGGTGTGATGGCGCACCAATTCGCGCAGCCGGTCGAACACCGCATCGGAAAGCTCGAATTCCTGGGCATCAGCGGCGGTACTCATGAGGCCGCAGCGGAATCCGGGAAGCTCAGGAATTCTGCGACGCCAATTAGGGCCGCCGAACGACGCATGCTGTCAGAAACACCTGCCCAGCTGCAGACCACCCCGCGTTGCTTGCCGGCGCGCCACGAACTGACCAGCAACTGCATTATGGCCGTGTCGATTTGTTTGACGTGCGTCGCGTCGATGATCAGGGCGCCGCCGAGAGACAAGCGCTCTTTGAGGGCGCGCTGCAAGTCGACCGCATGGGCAATCGTCAGCTCAGCCGCCAACTCGATCTGTCCGGCCGGCGAAGTTCGCGCAGTCTTTCTCCGCGTCACGCAGCGGCCCCGGACAGCTGCTTGTCGGCGATGCTGTCGGCGATGAGACGCTCCATGTCGAGCAGCATGAGCATTCGATCTTGTACGGTCGCCAACGACTTGACGAACACGGTATTCACGTTGCCGCACACATCGGGAGGCGGTCTGGTGTCTGCGGTCGCAATGTTGTAAACCTCGGATACGGCGTCAACCACCATGCCGACGGTGCGCTCCCCGCCGGCGCCGTTGCTGACGCGTACCACGATGATCACCGTCGTCTTGCCGAATTCGACGGCGCCCAGTCCGAGCCTGCGCCGCAGGTCGAGGATAGGCACCACCGCGCCCCGCAGATTGATTACACCGAGCACATACTCTGGGGTGTGGGGAATGCGGGTGACCTTGTCCCAGCCTTTGATTTCTTGCACTTGGAGGATGGCGACGCCGTATTCCTCGCCGGCGAGCATGAACGTCAGGTATTGCTCGCTGCTGGATTGCGTGGGGGTGCTGTTCATGTGGATATTTCCGTGGTCTTAAGCGGCGTGGGCGGTGGCCTCATGGCCCTTGCGTTCAGTGGCGGATCGGATCAAGTCGGGCACGTCGATGATGAGCGCGACCGCGCCGTCGCCGAGGATCGTGGCGCCGGCAATTGCCGAAACGGCGTTGTAGTTGGCTTCAAGACTTTTGATCACGACTTGTTGTTGCGCCAATAAGTCATCGACCAACAAACCAACGCGCTTGCCGTCTGCCTCGACGATGACCAGCAGACCGTCCTCGGAATCTCGATTGTCCGGCTCGAGCCCAAATTGATCGCACAGCTTGACGATCGGCAAGTATTCGTCACGCAAGCGATATAGGGAGGTGAGTCCCGCCAGCTTGCTGATTCGCGTCGGATCGATTTGAATGGTCTCGAGGATGGACAGCAGCGAGATGATGAATGTCTCCTTGCCGACCCGAACCAGCTGGCCGTCGAGAATGGCAAGCGTGAGCGGCAGTCGAATTCGGATGGTGCTACCGGCGCCTTCCTTGGAGTAGATCTGAACGTGACCGCCCAGATCGTTGATGTTGCGTCGGACCACGTCCATTCCCACGCCGCGGCCGGACACATCGCTGACTTGCTCCGCCGTGGAAAATCCCGGCATGAAGATCAGGTTGTCGATTTGTTCGTCGGTGAGATCTTGATCGGAGGTAATCAGGCCGCGCTCTCGGGCCTTTTGCAGAATACGCGTTTTGTTCAGGCCGGCGCCGTCATCGCGGACTTCGATGATGATGTTGCCGCTCTCGTGAAATGCGCCCAGTTCAAGGGTGCCTGTGTCGCTCTTGCCGGCGGCGAGACGAAGTTGCGGCGTTTCAAGTCCGTGATCCAGGGCGTTACGCACCAGGTGAACCAATGGGTCGCCGATTTTCTCCAACACTGTCTTGTCGAGTTCGGTGGACTCGCCCTGTAGCTTCAACTCGACCTTCTTACCGAGCTTGCGCGATAGGTCATGGACCAGGCGCGGAAAACGATTGAAGGCGAAGCCGATCGGCAGCATGCGGATCTGCATGACGCTTTCCTGCAACTCCCGGGTATTGCGCGACAGCTGCGTAAGCCCCTGCCGCAGGCGGCTCAGCTCATGGGGCTTGATGCCATCGGCGAAGCCGGACAGCATGGATTGGGTGATCAGCAGTTCGCCGACCAAGTTGATGATGGCATCGAGCTTCTCGGTGGCGACTCGAATCGAGCCCGCGTCGGCGCCGGCTTTCGGTGCCGCGGCGCCTGCCGCAGCGGGTTTGGGGACGATAGCGGCCGCGGCGGGTTCGGGCGCTGGCGCAGCCACTGCCACCGCTGCGGCGAGTCGCGGCGTAAATCTCAGTTTGCAGCGGGAATCCACCCAATCGAACACTTCGTCCAATTGCTGCCGGGTGATGTCACCGTCAACTTCGATGTCCCAGGAAAGATAGCAGGACTCTGAATCCATCTCCTCGATGCTCGGCAGCCGAGTAATGTCGGCCTGCGCGCGAAATTCACCCAGTCGCTGCAATTCCGCGAACATGCGCGTGGGCTCATTACGCAATCGCAGCAAATCGACTACCGGCTCGAAGCGGATCGCCCACCCAATGATTGCCGGAGCCGGCGCGGCTGCGGGCGCGGGTGCGAGTGGTACAGGCGTTGCGAGAGCCGCCGGCCCCGATGCGTCGGCCAAAATGCGGTTGAGCTCCAGATTGACGCCGGATATTTTTGCCTGGTCGAGCGCTCGTTCGGCTTCGGTGGCTTGCATCATGTCGCGCAAGCAGTCGCAGGACTTCAGCAGCACCTGTATGGCGTCATCGGTGACCGGTCTGGCGGCGTTGCGCATCTCGTCGAGCAAGGTCTCCACACCATGTGTGAATTGCGCAACGGCGGAGAATCCGAAGGTCGCGGCGCCGCCTTTGATGGAGTGGGCAGCGCGAAAGATGGTGTTGATGTTTTCGAGGTTGGCGCCGGCATCGAGGCTCAGCAGGCCGGCCTCCATGACATCCAGTCCTTCGCGGCATTCCTGAAAGAAGACCTTGGCGATCTCCGCCATGTCCAGATCAAGTGACATGACTCAGGCGGCCAATAGCATCGGTAGGATTTCTGCAGCGGCGGCTTCGGTTTCGGCCACCAGCTCAGGCAGGTGCAGCGGGTCGCACTTGGCGGCGCGCAATGCTTCAGGGGCCAAAGGCGGCGCGTCCATCGGGTCACTGCTGCCAATTTCGGCCAAAACCGCCACGCTGTTGGCTATGTGAATGGTCGCCACCTCGACGAAGTGCGCCTGGGCGCAAGCCGGTTCATGGTGAAACTGAATGCATTCCTGCAGCGACAGCGGCAGCCCCCAATTCTGTGCCAGCGCCACACCCACGGCGCCGTGATCGAATCCGAGCACCTGCCGCTCGCACGCGTACAGCGCCAGATCGTCGGCCGGATCCACCGACATCAGCAAGGCTTCGCGCGCCAACTGCGGAGCACGACTGAATAAAACGAGTTGTCCAATATCGTGCAACAGGCCGGCGATGAACGGCGACTCGCCGCGGCCGCTGTTGCGGCGCGAGGCGATTTGTCCGGCGGCAACGGCGCACAAGACGCTGTGCCGCCAGAAGGATTCCATGGTGATCAATTCGTTGCCGATGCCATCGAAGGTGCGAATCGCCGTCAAGCCGACGGTGAGGTCACGTACCTGCCGGACTCCCAATACCGTGATGGCGCGGCTGATGGTGGCGATTTTTCCGTGCTGACCAAAAGCGGGGCTGTTGGCGACACGCAGCAAACGACCGGTGAGGGCGGCGTCATTGGAGATTTCCCGGCCGATGTCAGCGGCCGAGGACTTGGGGTCATCGACCATGCGTGCAATGCGCAACGCCACTTCCGGCAGCGTGGCCAGACTGGTGATGTTCGCGACCAGCGATTGCGGTGTTGGAGCTGAGTCGGTCATCGGTCCAGCGTCTCGCGAAATCCCATGCGGAAAGCGCCCCAATGGCGGCCATCGATCACGATAGGCGCCGACAAGTCCTTCATGAGTGCGAACTTGCCGGAACCCATGTTGCGGCGATAGGTTTGCAGCAAGAAGGGCTTGCGGTTCTGCGAGGCCTTGCGCACCGCACGGTCATCGAACAGACGACGATTGCGGCAATTGGCCGCATTCCACTCCGCATCTTGACCCTGAGGATGACGGTAGTTGGGGTTATGAGTCGGCAAATAGCCGCCCTTGGCCCAGGCCACGCAGAACACGATGCGCGGATCGAGCGCTTGCAAGGGATCCTGGATTGCGGGCAGCAGGCGGTCGGTGAAGTTGGTGTAGTCGGTCATGTATTGCGACGGGTTGCTGCCGGGTATCTCGCGATAGTGTTCGTCGAACAGTTGCGAAGCGGTGATTTCGCGGCGTTTGATGGCCGCAGTGAACTCGCTGCTGATGCGTGCGGCTGTCTCCATCACAACCCGGATAAGGGGAGAATCGGCGGTCTCGACGCCGCTTTGCGCAATGTACTCGATCAGCGTTTCGCTCAAGGTCAACAGTCCGTTCAAGCGCTCGTCTGCCTGCCCCAAATTCTGCGAGGCGTGTTCGACACCCTCGGACAGCGCCGTCAATTTCTCGATGGTCGAGTCGCAATGACGCATGTTCTCACCCGCGGCGGTGGCGATAGCATCGATTTCCCGGCCCACCGTCTTGAAGGCATCGTCGGAGCGAATGATGACGCCCTGAACGCGCTCGGCGCCCGCTGCCGCCTGTCCGCCGAGCTTGGTGGCTTCACCACCTTCGGCAATCAGGCCGTCGATTTGCGCGCCTAAGTCGCGCACAATGGCGCCGATCTGATCGGTGGCCTTGCGAGTGCCTTCGGCCAGATTCTTCACCTCGGCGGCCACCACGGCAAAGCCGCGTCCTGCCTCGCCGGCCCGCGCCGCCTCGATCGCGGCATTCAGTGCCAGCAGGCGGGTGTGTTTCGCAATCGTTTCGATCGAGGAGGCAACTCCCCCGATTTGCTTGATCACAGTGCCGAAGGAGCCCAAGCGTTCTTCCATTTTCCCAACCGATTGAGTCAACCTGTCGATGTTGGCGACAGCTTCCGCCATCAGCTTGCGTGAATCGGTGATTTCGGCACCGGCCGCGGAGGCGGCGCCCTGGGTTGAGCGTGCGGCGCGATCGATTTCGCGGTTGCCCGACACCATGTTTTCGGCCGCCCACTCCAGCTCTTTGAATTCGGCTGACTGCTGCGACATGCGGCTGGTCACCTCTTCCAGATGACCCGCGACATCGGCGACTTCGGTGCCAAGAGTGCCGATGCGCTTGGCGAGCGTGCCGATCAGCTGCTCGGTGTCGATGGCAGGGGCGGCGGCTTGCGTTTGCATTGCGTGGGCGAGTTGCGGCTGGGGCATCGAGCGGTCCTGAATCGTTATGTCAACCGTGATGACGCGCCAACTTATACGTTTGAGCAAAAAAGCGCAGAGAACTGGTCGCTATTTCTGTGAGTTTTTGCCTGTCCGTGAAACCGGCTTCTTGTGCCGCGAGATTTCCACACAGAAGTCTAAAGATTCGACTCTTACAGCCGACAAGACTGTCTTACGTGAACAATAAACCGCACTTGCGGGAGCAACGTTTGATGTCGACTGCCAGTTCGGCGCCTACTTATCAATCCGGTAAAGATTCGGTCGCACCGACGGCCGGCATTTCCGACGAAGCGCGCGGTGCTGCACTGCAGTTTCTGACCGCGCTGGCGAAGGAAGTGTCGTCGGGAACCGTGGATTTGCCTTGTTTTCCCGACATCGTCATCCGTATTCGCAACGCACTGGCCGATCCCAGCACCACCTCGGAACAGACGGTGACCATTGTCGGCGCAGAGCCGCGCTTGGCGGCACGTCTGCTGCAAACCGCCAATTCCGCGGCATTCAATCAATCCGGCAAGCCGCTCACTGATTTACGATCGGCGATTACGCGTCTCGGGCATCAACTGGTGCAGAGCGCCGCCATGGCGTTCGCAGTTCAGCACATGAAGAACGAAAAGTCGCTGCGTTCGATTGCCGGGATGCTGGGTGAATTGTGGAAGCAAAGCATCATCGTGGCGTCGCTCTGTCAGCAGGTGGCGGCGCGCACCAAGATCAATCCGGATGAGGCGTTTCTGACCGGATTGCTGCACGGCATCGGTCGTCTGTACATCATGGTCCGGGCTGTCGGAAAATCCGCTGAGTTCAAAGATCCGAATGCCTTCGTGAGCCTGGTCGCAGGTTGGCACGCCTCGATCGGCAAGGCGGTGCTGGAGAATTGGGGTTTCGATGAAACCATGTGCGAGGCCATCGGCTCGCAAACGGATTTGGATCGGAGCCGGCGCGGACGTGAAGCCGATCTCGCGGATATACTGGTCGCCAGCATTGCGCTGAGCCGCGGCCTGGCCGTGAAGGACGACGCCGAAGCGCAAATCGCGGGACCTCGCGCCTTCGCGGTGCTTGGTCTGACGGCCAAAGAGTGCGTGACCCTCTCGGCGCACGCCAATAAACGACTCGGATCCTTGCAAGAAGTGCTGGGCTGCTAAAGCCCAAGAAGCGCTAGAAGAGTTCGACTTTACCGGCGCCGCCCAGCGCGCCACGATGTTTTTCCAACGCCTGCTGCTGTTCTTCGGGCGAACCGGCGCTGTTCAGTCGGTCGAACAACTTGCGTTCCTCTTCCATGCTGTGCGTACTGCGCACGCGCTCGCGCAGCAGCGCCCATTCGGCCGGGGTTTTCGGCGTATCGCTGGAAGCCATGAACTCGGCCAGATAACTGAGATTCGAACAGACATGGGTCAGGCACTGTGCCAGCCGATCGTGGAACTGAATGGCCGTGGCGGCCTTGCCGGCTCTGCTGTGCAGGTCATCGTGCAGCATCATCAAATCCTGAAATACCCGCGCCGGCGATCCTGAGAAATCGAACAGACAGGTAGCCACCGTTTGAGTTGCCTTGGCGAGCGAATGGGCGGTCTCCACCAGCGTGGTCGCGGGACCGTCGGTTTCCTGCATGGCCGATTGAATCTGTGTGGCGATCACGCGCAGCATGGACACCAATTCGTCGCGCTGTGGCGAAGAAGCGGAGGCGGTCTGATTGTCCATGGGATTTGGTTTCCCTTAAAGGACGCGGGCGATGGTGGATAGCAATTGCTGGTTGTTGAACGGCTTAACCAGCCAACCAGTTGCACCGGCTTCTTTGCCGAGCATTTTGCTTTCCTGAGCGGATTCGGTGGTGATGACCAGCATCGGTACGGTTTTATAGGCGGGCAGCTGACGCAGTTCGCGTATCAACTCCAGCCCGTTCATGCGTGGCATGTTGATGTCGGTCAACACCAGATCGGCACTATTGCTGCGCGCGAATTCCAAAGCCTCAACTCCGTCCGAGGCCTGCTTCACTTCATAGCCTTCGCCGGTGAGGGTCAGCTGCATCATCAGACGCATCGAGGGCGAGTCATCGACGGTGAGGATCAATCTAGCCATTAAGGGTTTTGCCTAATCGTTTGCTGCGCCGCGGTTCAAAATTCGCGCATTAATAGTGCGCAATTCATGCGCCGCGCGTTGGGGTGTGATTCACATAATTTTAATCACACAACGGTCCTCGCGCGGCAGTTGGCATCGATTGTAGGAGAGCGCTGAGTCGCGAAGCACGGATTTGGGTGACAGACCGATCGCCGAAATGCACGTACGGTGCACCAATGAACGATCAACCTCCAACACCGGGCGGCGATCCAGATCAGCCGAACAACGACCTCCCTCGGGCACCGCGCGACCAAGCGGCGCGCGAACCAAAACAAAAGAAGAAAACTGGTCGCGGTGAAACCGGCTACGGGCATACGGGCAACACCGATGTACCGCGTCCTTCAGGCGCTCCCAAGCCTCACCAAATTTTCTGATTGTCCTTACGGCTGTCCCGCGCCGCCTGACGATCCATAGATTTGCCCTGTTGCGAAACTCGCCTGGCTGTCTGCCAGCAGCACATAAATTCCCGCGAGCTCTACCGGCATGCCGGGCCGGCCAAAGGGTGTGTGGCCACCGAAACTGCGTTGCTTATCCGGAAATGCACCGCCACTGACTTGAAGCGGCGTCCACACCGGCCCTGGGGCGACACCGTTGACCCGAATCCCTTTCGACGCCAGCTGCTTGGCGAGCGACTTGACGAAGTTCATCGTTGCCGCTTTGGTTTGCGCGTAGTCGTATAAGTCCGGCGATGGGTCGTAAGCCTGCTCGGAAGTCGTCGCGATAATGCAGGACCCCGGCGCCAACGAAGGCAGCGCGGCTTTTATTATCCAGAATGGCGCGTAGACATTCGTCTTCATGGTCGCGTCGAATTGCTCGGTGGAAATATCGAGAATCGACTGATGCGCCTGCTGTCGTCCGGCATTGCTTACCAGGATGTCGAGGCTGCCAAGTTCGCGGACTGCACGCGCAACGAGTTCCTGACAGAAGCTCTCGCTGCGAATGTCGCCCGGGATGGCGATGGCTTTCTGACCGGCCTCACGAATGATCGCGATCACTTCATCGGCATCGGATTGCTCGTCGGGATGAAAGTTAATGGCGACGTCGGCGCCTTCGCGCGCGTAAGCAATCGCAGCGGCGCGGCCCATGCCCGAATCGCCACCCGTGATGAGTGCTTTTCGTCCCTTGAGCCGACCCGCCCCGCGGTAGCTCGCTTCCCCATGATCAGGGCGGGGCTGCATTTTGGAAGCCAGTCCGGGCCAGGGCTGATGTTGTTCGGGAAAGGGCGGCCGCGGATACTTGGTAGTGGGATCCCGGTCGGTATTCATCGCAGGCTCCATCGAAAAAGGGGATTTCCGAAGAGCTTATACGGGCACTCGCCTCGTGAGCACTACGCGCGTGAGGCAAGCGCAGTCAGGTTCATCCTACGTCAACGATACGTATGCTCGAGCACGAAAGTCCGCGGCTCTTTGTAACCTGCCGTCTCCCAGTCCAAAGAACAGATGGCAATAAACACGCTCAGCGCCGATCAGTTCGTCGACTTCGCACCAGGTGGCCGTCAGCGGATACTTCGACCAGGCAGCCCAGTCCGGTACGGCCGCCCTCCCCAGGTTGATTCGCCGACCAATTTCGTATAACGAAAGAATGTTCGTATAACGAAGGTATGCTGTTCCCTGGATGGCGGTGGCGTCAACAAAATTGGCGGCATGGTTTCGCATATCGAAATACACTCAGGGTTATGCCCAAGATGAAAACAAAGCCGGCGCGCCGTGAGGCGATGGGTGGATTGGCGAAGGGCTTGAACGTGATCCGTGCCTTCACCCGCGAGAGTGCGGCGCTGAGCTTGAGCGAAATCGCGGCCCTCACGCGCATGCCTGCTGCCACCGTGCGGCGGTGCCTGCTGACGCTGGAGGAACTGGGCTACGTGGTGCGCAACGGCCGTCAATTCGTACTGCGGCCGAAGGTGCTGGAATTGGGCGGCGCCTATCTCGAGTCGATGAACATCGAGCACCTGACCAAGACGCACCTGGAGGAACTGGCGAGCAAGACCGGCGACTCGGCCGCGCTGTGTGTTCTGGACGGCACCGATATCATCTACGTCGCGCGCGCCTCGGTGCGCACATTGATGCGCCTCGAGGCGCGTGTCGGCAGCCGTTTTCCCGCATATGCCACCTCCATGGGTCGAGTGTTGTTGGCTGGGTTAGGCGCGGAACAATTGCAGAGCTACTTCGCCAAAGCGGATTTCGTGGCGCTCACGGACAAGACGGTGACCGATCCTGATCAGCTGCGGCAAATCATCGAGGAGTGCCGCAGCGACGGCTACTCCGCCGTCGAAGACGAACTCGCCTACGGAGTGGTCGCATTGGCCGTGCCGGTGGTCGATCATCGCGGACATGTGGTGGCGGCGCTCAACAGTTCCGGCCACTCGAGACGCACCACCAAAGTCAAAATGGTGCGCGAGCGATTTTCAATGCTGCAGATCGTAAGCCGCCAAATCACCGCTGACTTGAAGTGCGTGCCGGCGCTGTCGTTGAGCACGCCATGAGCCAATCTGTGCAACACCCTGTCGATCCGCTGGCGCTCGCCGAGCGTTATTTTGAAATCGGCGGCGCGAGACTGCGATTCAAGGAATCGGGCGGCGGACCCGCCGTGGTGCTGGTGCACGGATGGGCGTTGGATCTGGATGTGTGGGAGTTGCAGGCGCGAAGTCTGAGCGCCGCGTATCGCGTCATACGAATGGACCGACGCGGCTATGGATTGTCGCGCGGCCGGCCATCTCGGGTTTGCGGTGTGTATCGAGTGTCGCGGCGTCAGGGCGCTCACCGCGTATAATTCGTGCATGAATGAACGGCCCGCAGCCAGCGGCACCATGCTGGTCAGGATCCTGCGCACCGATTTGGATTCCCAAGTCGAGCGGGGCGACCGCGTCGCCGTGGAGGCCCCGCTGGAGTATTTGCTGCACCATCCAGCGTTAGGGATGGATCCTGTGTCCTTTGGGACCACGATGAGGACCCCGGGCGAGGATGAGCAACTTGCCGCCGGTTTGCTGTACGGTGAGGGCATCGTCAACAGCCCGGACGATATCGAATCGATCGAATCCAGCACCCGCCGCCCCAACGTCGTGAACGTGCGCTTGCGGGCCGATGTGCAACTGGAAATGCAAACCGCCACACGGCGGTTTTCGGCCGGCTCGAGTTGCGGTGTTTGCGGTACTACCGGACTCGACGCCGCCATCGCACGAGCGGCCGCGATTCGCATCGAGGATACCGGACCTGTGAATCGGTCATTGCTGCTGGCTTTGCCGGCGCGGATGCGGGAGGCGCAGGCGAAGTTCGGCGACACGGGCGGCATTCACGCAGCCGCACTATTCGATTTTTCGGGAAGTCTGATTACGTTGGCCGAGGATGTCGGGCGCCACAACGCCTTCGACAAGCTGGTGGGTGAATGCCTGCTGTCCGCGCGTCTGCCGCTGCGCGAGCGCATCATATTGCTGAGCGGCCGGGCAAGTTTCGAATTGACGCAAAAGGCGCTGCGGTCAGGAGTGTCGATTCTTGCCGCCATCGGCGCGCCATCGAGTCTGGCTGTGAACCTGGCGCTGGCTTCGGGATTGACCTTAGTCGGCTTCCTGCGAGAAAAGCACTTCAACGTGTATTCGAGTCCGCAGCGGATCGCAGCTGTTCACGCTGATGGATCTTAGATCTTGGAGTTGCGCGGTGAGCGTCGCCACCACGGCAGTGTCGCCTCCAGGACCAGTACACGCCCCGATTCTCGCGTAACGCTATACCCGGGCAGGTTCACCAGAATGTCTTTCCAGCTCTTGCCTGCCAGGACGGCGCATAAATGCCGCACGGCGACATGGGCAACGTTGGCTTTCAAACAGGCCAGGAAGTAGTTTTCCTCGGCCAACGGGACGAAATGCAAGCCGAACTCCAACGCAGCGGCTTCCACGCCGATGCCGGCATCTGCAACACCGCTGGCAACGCATAGCGCCACGGCGACGTGGGTATTTTCCGTATGGTCGAAATAGCCGGGCAATGCACTTGGCGCGATCGATGCCTGTTGCAGCAGATGATCCACCAGCATGCGGGTACCCGAGCCTGGTTGGCGATTCACGAATCGCAATGCGTGACGGATCAAGTCGGGTAATCCGTGAACCAGGGCCGCGTGCTCGCGTCTCACCATCAAGCCCTGCATGCGCCTTGAACAGCCTATCAACGCGTGAGTTGCGGGTTTCAATAGCGGCTTCAGCGCCTTGATGAATACCGCTTCATTGCCGCCTGACACGGGCACGTGAAAGCCGGCGATCAGGCACTGGCGATCATTCAGAGATCGTAGGGCATCGACGCTGCCTTGAAAACCGATCTCCAAGTGCAGATCTGCAGTGTCGGCCGTCAGTCTCTGCAACACGGGCAGAGCGATGTCATGGCTGGCGCGAACGGTGAGCAGGTGATGACGCGGATCCCGCGCGTCCTGCAGCACACGCGCGAGATCAGTGCGCAACGCCTCGATGTGAGGTTGCATGCGCGTGCGCGCGCGACGCTCGGCCCACAACAGTCGTTCGGCGAATTGCGTCGGGCGGGCGCGCTGTCCCTGGGACCAAAGCACCAGGGGCTCGCCCAGCACCTGTTCCCATTTGCGCAGCGAGCCCCACACGTAGCGATAAGAGCAACCGAGTGCCCGAGCGGCATGGCGAATCGAGCCGCCCTCGAGAACGGCGCGCAACAGTTCAAACAACGGATTGCCGAGCGTAGCGCCAAGCTGTTCCCCCGGCTCGAGGGAATAGTGCAGATGCAGTTCTAAATCAGAACCGCCGACGGGCTGCCGGGCCGCTCCGACTCGATTTTTTGTGGTGCGCACGGCTGCATTTTAGCGGGTCTGCCACGGGCTGCAAAACTTGAAAGTGTTCTGGCCGCCGGCCACTTCGAAAACAGCGATGTCGGTCCCATAGGACGCCGACAGCGCGACCTCGGTCAACACGCTGTCCGCAGTGCCCACCAGCGGAGTCTTCCCCGGCTGCATCAAGGCAACACGCCCCGAGAAAACGAATGCGTGATTGGGGTCGTGAGAGCTCATGATCATCGCAATGCCCTGTGCGGCCAGTGCCCGGATGATCTGCAGGCAGCGAACCTGATTTTTCATATCCAGGTGGGCAGTCGGTTCATCCAGCAGGATCACCTTGGGCTGCTGCACCAAGGTTCGCGCCAGCAAAGCCAGCTGCCGCTCTCCGCCGCTCAGCTCGGTATACGGTCTGTCGCTCAAGTGGCCAATGCCCAACTGCTCGAGTGCGGCCTCAGCGAGCACCATGTCTTGCCGCGACGGCGCGCCGAAAATGCCCAAGTACGGTGTGCGTCCCATGACCGCGACGTCGAGCACCGAAAAGGGAAACGACGGTACATGGTCTTGAAACAGGAAGCCGACCTGGCGGGCTCGGTCCGTCGGGCCGAGCTGCATGAGATCTTGACCGGCCAGGTGCACCGAGCCTGCGGTCAGGGCCAACGATCCGCCGATGCAGTGGAGCAGAGTGCTCTTGCCGCATCCGTTGGGCCCAAGTACGGTAAGCACTTCCCCGCTGTGCACATCGAGATCGATGGCGCTGAAAACCGGGCGGTCGCCGTACCTGAATCCAGCGCCGCGCAGCATGATCAGTGGCGGCTCTAATGCCATGTACCGCGAGTTTTGCGCAGCAGATAGGCGAATACCGGTGCGCCGATGATTGCGGTGAGAATGCCGAGAGGGATTTCGCTTACCGTTGCCGTCCTGGCCACATCGTCGATGAACAGCAGGTAAGTTGCGCCGAGACTGAAGGCTGCAGGCAGCAAGAGCCGATGATCCGGCCCGACCAGCATGCGCCCCAGATGCGGAATCACCAGGCCTACCCAGCCCACGATCCCGCAGACCGACACCGCGGCCGCGGTGATCAAAGTGGTGCTCACGATGATGATCCCCTTGAACAGTTCGGTACGCACGCCCAACGATCGCGCTTCCTCGTCCCCCATGGCAAGCACATTCAATTGCCAGCGCGAGAACATCAATCCGGCGCTGCCGAGAATAATGGGCGGCAACGCGACCGCCAGACTGCGGTTGGAGACGCCATTGAGACTGCCGAGCAGCCAGTAGGTGATGGCCGGCAGTTTGGAGTCAGGATCCGCGATGTATTTGGTGCCGCTCAGCAGCGCCCCGAAGAATGTCGCGACTATCACGCCCGAAAGCACCAGCAGCAACAGCGGCGCGGTCCGGTAGACCCGGGCGAGTAGATACGTCAGGCCCACGCCGAGCAGCCCAACGCTGAAGGAAATGAGCTGCAGCCCGAAGGCATTAAACGATAACAGCAATGCCACGGCCGCACCGAATGCCGACGCGGCGGTCACGCCCAGGATATCGGGGCTGACCAGCGGATTGCGAAACATGCCTTGATACGCTGCGCCGCTGACCGCCAAGCCGGCGCCGACGAACAGAGCCATCAGCGCGCGCGGCAATCTGATTTGCATCACGATGGTTTCCACGGACGCAGACCAGGTAGGTTCGACGGGAAAAATCCGCGACAACAGAATGTGCATGACGTCGGCGGGCGCCACATAGAAGCGGCCGACGAACAGCGAAACGTACAGCAGCGCCAGGGGCACCGCGATCATCACCGCCCAGCGGCCCGCGGCGCTCACGGCGCCGTGGCGTTCAGGATCGAAGCGAATTCGGCGTCGGTGAGCGCGTAGTGAAAATACTTGGCGTAGAAGGCCATAGTCTCTTTCTTGATGTCGAGGCCGACAAATTGCCGCGGATGCAACAGTTTAGCAGCCCACAGGATTTGCAAAGCGGCTTCCGTGCTGTGCCGATCCCAGAGATACGCGCCGCTCGGATTGACATACACCTGCCCGCTTTTCACCGCTTTGATTTCTCGCCAGCGGGGATCATCCAGGATAGCCTGCCGATTGAGCGCATTCGGAGCGCTGCCCACGATGATCACATCCGGATTCCAGGCGGCCACCTGTTCCATGGTGACGGGCCTGCCCAAGCCTTCGACCTCGGCGGCATTGATGCCGCCCGCCACGGTAATCCAGTCATCGATGACGCTGTGCCGGCCATCCACCGTCAAGATGCCGGCCGAAGCGGTATGCAGCACCTTGGGCCGATCGGCCGCCGCCATGGGGCCCGTCACCGCGGTGACCCGTTGAACGTTGGCTTCAAAGTAGCGGATGAACTCGGTGGCGGCGCGCGCCTCACTGGGTCCGAGCACCTCGCCGGTGATGCGCAGCGTTTCCTTGAGCGCGTTCAGCGAATCGTTCGGCATCAGGATGACAGGAATGTGGTACGCGCGAGCCGCAGCGGCCCACTTCGGTTCAGCGCCATTGTATGCCGTGAGGATGACATCGGGCCGCGCGCCGATCAGAGTCTCCATGTTGACATCGCCGGCGGCATTGAAGGCCGCCGGGATCTGGTCGATGTGCGGAAACAGCCTTTGCAGCCATGGCTGGCGCTGCGCCTGAGCGGTGGTCGCCACAATTTTGTCGGCGCCACCCAGCAGCAGGATCATGGCGTTGTTGGCGTGCCACGCGTCCGCCACCCGCGAGACAACGGCAGGGATTGTGACGCTGTGCCCCGTGGCGTCCGTCACCTGGCGCGAAGCGCGGCTGTCATCCGCATTCGCGGCAGCGATGCTGCACCAGCAGCAAGCCGCCAATACACCGGCGCGCAGCAGGCGCATAGGCCGGCTAGAAGCTCACGCTGGCGGACGCAAGTACGGTGCGCGGCGAGCCGAAATGCGCAAGCAGGCTGCCGGTGTTTGCGCCGGTGAGATTGCTGGGTCCGATCGTCGACCAATAGCGACGGTCCGTGAGGTTGTCCACCGCCAGGCGCCAGGTGACGCTCGCGCCGAGAATATTTTCGGTGTAGCGAGCCCCCAAGTCGAACAAGTTGTAGCCGGCTGCATAGAAGGAGTTGGTGTCGTTTGCCGCGCGTGGACCTGAGAACTGGTAGTTGAAAACGGCCACCAATCCTTCGATCGTCGGGATCTTGTATTCGAACAAAGCATTGCCCTTCACTTTGGGCGCGCCCACATAGATGCGATCATTGGTGGCAAGCAAAGGCGTGTTTTCCAAGCGCGCGTTCAACAGGGTTACGCCTTCGTACACCGTGAGACCGGGGGCGATTTCACCCACCGCC
>JAXDQN010000072.1:0-4207 GCA_034667865.1 Gammaproteobacteria bacterium | reverse complement strand
GGAAATTCTCGATGGCATCAAGCGCAACGAGGCGGACAAACTGACGAGGAACTAGCGATGCCTGCGCAGGGGGATCGAGGCATCATATGGGCGGCGATCGGCGCCGCAATGCTGCTGGCAATCACCGGGGTGGCGCTGCGACCGCCGGCGCCGCTGCCGCAGGATGCGCCTCCCAAGTTTTTTTCGGCCGCGCGAGCTTTCGATAATTTGCGGGATCTGGTCGGCGACGGCACACCGCATCCGATGGGCAGTGTCGCCAACACAAAAGTGCGCGACGCGATCGTTGGCAAACTCTCGGCATTGGGCTACGGCGTCACGCTGCAATCGGGCTGGGTCTGCAATCCCCGCAGCGGTTGCGGTTATCCCACCAACATCGTGGCCTCGCTGCCTGAAGCCGAGCGCACCGATCGGCACAGCGATGCGGCCGTTCTTTTGGCGGCTCACTACGATTCGGTTGCGGCCGGGCCCGGTGCGTCTGACGATGGCGTGGGTGTGGCTGCGACGCTGGAGATCGCGCGAATTATCTCCACCGCCGGCGCTTCTGCGACGCGTTACCCCATTGTCATTCTGATCAGCGATGGAGAAGAAGCCGGATTGCTGGGCGCATCGCTGTTTGTGCGCGAACACCCGTTGGCGAAACGGATTAAGGCCGCAGTCAACATGGACTCGCGCGGCACCTCGGGCTTGAGTCTCATGTTCGAAACCGGCTCCGCCAACAGCTGGTTGATGCACCTGTACTCGGACAGCATCCATCGCCCGATCACCAATTCGCTGTACTACGTGATTTACAAACTATTGCCCAGCGACACGGATTTTTCCGTCTTCAAGGCGGCGGGGTATCAGGGATTTAATTTTGCATTCATCGGCAACGTCGGTTTTTATCACACGCCGCTCGACAACTTGAGCAACGCATCGCTGACCACCATCCAGGATCAGGGTGACAATGCACTGCAGGCGGTGCGCGCGCTGGCAAATGTTTCGGATCTTAACCCCCCGATTGCCGAATCGATGTTCTTCGATGTCTTGGGAAGCGCGCTGGTGGTCTGGCCGGCGAAGGTGATACCCGCATCCACCCTATGCTTGCTGCTGTTGTCGTTCGGGGCGGCCGCGATCCTGGTCCGCCGGGGACGGGTGCGCACGCGCGAGATTGCCTGGGGGCTGCTCGGGTTCATCGCAAGTCTTCTGCTGGGTGCCGCGCTCAGCAGTGCCGCGCTGGCGCTGCTGTTTGGCTTGGGGAAGGCGCCGCCCTTTCTGGCCGGGCCGTGGCTGGCACATCCGGCGGCGATGAGCATCGCCGCCGTTGCCATCTCGATCTTCGCAGCCGGCAGCATTTCGATCTGGCTGGCAACCCGCGCGGGCTTTTGGGGCTTATGGGCCGGCGCCACTCTAGGGATCGGCGCACTGTCGGTCGTGGTTGCTCTGCTGAATCCGGGGCCGGTTTTCCCGTGGCTGCTCACCTCGGTTGCCGCGTTGTTAGGCGCTGTGCCGGCCTTCGTGACTGCGAAGGCTAAAACCTTGCCGCGCTGGGTGCTCGAATGCGCCGCGCTGCTTCCGGGGTTGATTTTATTGGCGGTGCTGCTGCCGATGCTGCTGCTGTTGTATCAGGGGCTGGGCGCAGTCGCCTGGCCGCCTACCAGCATCGCCCTGTGCATGGCCTGTTCCTTTTTGTTGCCGCTGCTGGCGATCGCCTCGCCGCGGGTGCGCCAGGCTTCAGTATTTTGGAGCGGCTGCGCCGCGCTCGTCTGTTTGCTGATCACATTGCTGCTGCCAACTTATTCGCGGCAGTGGCCGCAGCGTGTCAATGTCGAGTACTGGCTCGACGCGGACACGGGTCGTGCTCACTGGTGGGTGCAACCTGGCTCGCTGCATCTGCCGGCGGAGATGGCGCGCGTCGCAAACTTTGATTCCGCGCTGCTGCCGCGATTTCCGGGAACCTCTCAGCTTGGGTTCTCAGCTCCTGCCAAGTCCGTCGCGCTCGCGGCACCGCAACTCGACATCATCTCGAGGGTGGGAACGCATCTTGACCTGCGGCTGCGTTCGATGCGCGATGCAGCCACGGCCTTCGTGATATTTCCTGCGGCTGCGCAGGTCAAGGAGGCCGTACTCGACACACCCGCAGGCCCGTTGCCGGCACGGCTGCAAAAGCTCGGCAGCGGCGCGACGGTGCTGTTCATCAGAAACCTGCCCGCCGCGGGAATGGCTTTTGCGGTCGATTCCGCAACGCCGCTCCCGGCGCTCGTGCTTGACGAGAGCTACGGCCTTCCCGGCGATCTGCCCCAGGGAAAGGCGTTGCAGTTGGCCCGGCCGCAAAATGCGACCAGCACGCAGGATGGCGATGTGACGGTGTTAGGGCGCACCGCACGGTAAAGGGCCTGCATGCCGGTCGCTCTACCGGTACCAATTAAACGAACTTCGACGCCGATGCGACTTCGGCGAGCCGCTTGCTATGAATCGCTTCCACGGCGCTTGCTATCGCGGCCTTGCGGCACGCCAAGGTGTGCTCGCTCGCCAGATAAGTGCCGGTGGACACGGCTGGGCAAACGTTTTCTGCCGCCGCTCGGATCTGCAGATATACCTTTTGAATACCTTCTTCGGAATTCAGGTCTTTGGGTTTAAAGTGAACCACCATTTTCGGGGCGTTAAGTTGTGCGCCAGCCGCGGCGGCAATGCCGGCCGTTCCCACGGATGCGACCGCGCTGGCCGCGAGCAACACGAAAGATTTGAAGTTGGACATACAGCTCTCCTCGACTGCTTGATTGCAGGTATAGATAAGACGCTTCGAGGGCATCAAAGGGGTGGGCTGGAATGACGTGTTCGTCCCGCGAAATCACGATTTCGTCCCGGGGGACTCAGTCGCCACCGCAAAATCGGGCGGGTTGGGGTAGGCTTTGGCCATGAACGGCATCGATTCGACCACCCCGACCCGGCGATTCGTAGGCGGCCTGACCCAGCAACAGTTCCTCGCCATCGCCTGTTTGTTTTGGGCCTACGTCACCGTATCGAACCTCTTGTACGGGTACAGCATGCGGGCGGGGATCGCGCGGGTAACCAGCGTGCCGGTGTTCGCGACCTGGGATACCCGCCTGCTGCAGCACGTCATGCTGCTACCCATGCTATTGGTGTCGTTTTGGGCTTCCCTGAAGGTGCAATGGCGTCCGCTGTTCGTGGCTTTGCCCTTGCAGGTGGTGTTGGCGACGGCCTTTGCCGCGATGGCCTACCCGGTCATGATTTTGGCCGAGGTCATCATGGCCTCGGACACCATGTCCGGCACCGCGCTGTCGCATGTGATCAGCGCGTGGAGTGATCCGTTTTGGCTGACGTTATGGTTGGCCAGTTTTGTGAGCTTTCTTCCCTCGTATGGATTTGGGCTAGCTCTGGTCACCGGTCTGGCGCTGTACACGCGCTTTCGAAATTCCGAGTTGCGGCTGGCGGCGTTGGAGCGTGAATGGAGTGCCGCTCGCCTGGCGGCTCTGCGCATGCAGCTCTCCCCGCACACATTGTTTAACTTGCTGCACACCATTCGCGGCCAGATCGAATGGGATCCGAAGGTGGCGCAGTCGATGGTGGTTCAATTGGCAGATCTGTTGCGGCGGCTACTGAATGCCGGTGAGCGAGATTTCTCGCGCCTCACCGACGAGTTGCAGTTCGCGCGACTGTACCTGGAACTGCAGCAGCGCCGCTTCACCGATCGACTCATCGTCGAGCAACCCAATCCGGCCGAGATTCCCGCCGTATGGGTTCCCAGCCTGATTCTTCAGCCATTGGTGGAAAATGCCGTGGTTCACGGCATGGCGGGTCATCAAGGGCCGGTCACCGTCCGCTTGAGCGTGGGTGTGGTGAATGACACTCTGATCATGCGCATCAGCAATACCACGGCCCTCGATCGTGCGGTTGGCGCCGCCGGCATCGGTCTGAAAAACGTGCGCGAACGTATCGCCGTGCAATTCGAAGGACAAGCCGGCCTGAGCGTGTCGGTGCACGCGACAGAGTGGGTGAGCGAAATCACCATGCCCGCGATCCGCGAATCGCCGCCGCTGATGCGCGAGACACCGGTCCCCGGCAATTTGCGCGCGGCCCCGCTGCTCCGCGCATGATGAATGTCATCATCGTCGACGACGAGGCGGCGGGCCGGCGCACGCTGCGTGAATTTTGCGAGGCCGAAGCTGACCTTAACGTCGTCGGTGATTTCGGGGATGCTGCGGCCGCA
>JAXDQN010000071.1:0-2690 GCA_034667865.1 Gammaproteobacteria bacterium | reverse complement strand
GGCCGGCCGCAGCCAAGCGCGCGCTGAAGCAATTCGACCGCACCATGCGCCATGGGCCGAAGCAGTTTTCATGGTTCATCTATCGTGTCACCAATCCCACCATGCGCGAATTGTTCCTGGGGCCGCGCAATGTGTTGCGCATGGAAGAGGCGCTGCTGTCGCTGCTCGCCGGCGACATCTTCGGCCGCACACCCATCTGGACGTCGCTGCGCCTGCTCAAGATAGTGTATTTCCTCATGTCGCTGGCCAACTTGAGCCGCACGATCCGGGCCGCGCGCCAACGTGCTTTCAATATTCGTCCCGAGGCAGAACACGTGATCAGCGGCGGATGAGAGCCGCGTCCCAGCTGTTCGTATTGCTCGCAACCTGCACCTGCGCCGCCGCGGCGCTCGCCAAGGATGAGCCCTTGTGGGAGTTTGGTTTGGGAGCCGGCGCGGTGGCGTTCGAGGATTACCGCGGCTCGAATACCGTGCATGCCTATCCGATTCCGGTTCCCTACATTCTCTACAACGGCAAATTCCTCAAAGCCGATCGCGAAGGTGTGCGCGGCACGTTGTTCAACCAGGACCGGCTCGAAATCAATTTGAGCTTCAATCTCACCACCCCGGTGCGCAACGACCGCATTCGCAACGGCATGCCGGATTTGCGATCCACGGTCGAAGCGGGCCCGTCCTTCGATTTGCATTTGTTCCGCAGCGAGGATGCAAAAGTGAAGCTCGATTTGCGCATGCCGCTGCGCGCCGCCCTGACGGTCGAAGCGTCGCCGAAGATCATCGGCTGGACCTTCACGCCGCGCTTCAACGTGGACATCCGCGATCCGTTCGGCGTGGTGGGCTGGAATCTGGGGCTGTTGGCCGGACCGCTGTTCGCGGATCGCCGCTACAACAACTACTTCTATTCCGTGGCGCCGCAGTTCGCCACCGCCACCCGTCCGGAATTCCAGGCGCACGGCGGCTATGCCGGCACCGAGACTCTGGCCGCGTTGTCGAAGCGTTTTCCGAGATTTTGGGTGGGCGCATACATCCGTTACGACAGTCTCGCCGATGCCTCTTTCCTGGACAGCCCGCTGGTCCAAACCCGGCGCTACTGGACCGGCGGATTCGGCTTCGCGTACATGATTCGACAATCATCGCGAATGGTCCAAGCACCCGATTGATGCCGATGATGCCGCGGCCGTTAAAAATCATTTACGAATATTTTGCCCAATATAGTTCGTTGTGCTTGCTGGGGCTGATATGCCTGACGTGGTCGGTGTTCGCCATCCCGCTGTATTTCGTCCTGCCGAAAAAACTGGGCACTGCCGTCGGACGGCGCGGCATCATGTCGGGCTTTCGCCTGTACGCCTGGTCGCTGTCGATCACCCGAACCTATCATCTGGACCTGCGCGCCATCGATACGCTGCGCGGTGGTCCGGCGCTGATCCTGGCGCCGAATCATCCCTCGCTGATCGATGCCTTGCTGATCCTCACACGTCATCCCAACTTGGTGTGCGTGATGAAATCGGAGTTGATGAAGAACGTGTTCTTGGGCTCCGGTTCGCGTCTCGCCCGCTATGTTCCGAACAATTCGTCGCGGCAGATGGTCAAGGAGTCGGTGGCTCATCTGCATGACGGCGGCGTGCTGCTGTTGTTTCCCGAAGGCACCCGCACCACCCAGGATCCCATCAATTCCTTTCTGGTGGGCAGCGTCGGCCTGATCGCCAAACACGCCAATGTGCCGGTGCAAACCCTGCTGATCGAAACCGACTCGCCTTTCTTGAGCAAGGGCTGGCCGCTGTTCAAGCGGCCGGACTTCCCCATCACCTATCGCGTCAAACTGGGTCGGCGGTTTGCGCCTCCCACGGATGTCGCCGCGTTCACCGCCGAGTTGGATCAGTACTATCGCCGGGAATTGCAGGGCGCTTTGCAGTCCCGCTGGCTGCCCCATGCCTAAGAGCTCGAAAACTCATTTGGTGCTGATTCCGAGCTACAACCCAGGACCCAAGGTGTTTGCGACGGTCAAGGCGGTGCTGCAGCAGTGGGCGCCGGTCTGGGTGGTGGTGGACGGCAGTACCGATCATTCGGAGCATCGCCTGTTGGAGCTGGCCGCCACCGAGCCGGGCCTCAAGGTATTCGTGCTGCCGAAGAATCGCGGCAAGGGAGCCGCGGTTCTGTTCGGCCTGCGCGAGGCCCAGAGTTTGGGCTTCAGCCACGCGCTGACCATGGATTCCGATGGGCAGCACCCCGCCGAGAGCATTCCTGCCTTCATGCATGCCTCCCAAGCCGCACCCGCAGCGATGGTGCTCGGCTGCCCGGTTTTCGACGCCAGCGCACCCAGTTTGCGGGTCCGGGGGCGCAAAATATCCAATTGGTGGGCCAATTTGGAGACCCTGGGGGGCGGTATCGGCGACTCGCTGTTCGGCTTCCGGGTCTACCCCATCGACAGTCTGATCGCGGTGATGCGGCGGCAGATCTGGATGCGGCGCTTCGATTTCGATGCAGAGGCCGTGGTTCGCTTAAGCTGGCGGGGGGTCAAGCCCATCAACCTGCCGGCGCCCGTACGCTACTTCAGCCTGCAAGAAGGCGGTGTTTCGCACTTCAAGTACCTGCGCGACAACGTCCTGCTGACCTGGATGCATTTTCGACTGTTTTGGGGTTTTGTGGCGCGCGCACCCCTGCTGGCCGTGCGCCGCCTGGGTTAGAAACCCTTCA
>JAXDQN010000070.1:0-3179 GCA_034667865.1 Gammaproteobacteria bacterium | reverse complement strand
CCCAAGGTGAACTGGGTTCCAAATACCTTGTACTGCGCAAAGATCAGGAAAAGGGCGCCGACTGCGATGCGCAGTGCCGCAAACGCCTGCGAATTGGTGAGTTTTGTCCCCATAGTGGCGTCAATGCTACCTCCAACCTGCGGTCAAACCGAGGCAAAGACTACAGATTCCCAAACCCATCCATTATTTTACATGGCGAATTTAACTCTACTGCAAGGTGAAACCCCATGGCTGCTCGCAGCATCCTGATTCTCGGCGCGTCCTACGGATCTTTGTTGGCTTCCAAGATCATGTTCGCCGGTCACAACGTGACCTTGGTGTGCCTCCCGGCTGAAGCCAATCTGATTAACGCCGAAGGGTTTCGCGTGCGCTTGCCCGTCAAGGGACGCAAAGACATGATTGAAATCGACTCGCGCAAGTTGCCCGGCAAGGTAAACGCCGGCCAACCCGGTGATTTCGATCCGAAGCGTTTCGATTTGATCGGCTTGGCCATGCAGGAGCCTCAATATCGCTCACCCGGCGTGCGCGAGCTGCTCGACGCCGTGGCCAAGTCGAGGGTGCCCTGCATGTCCATCATGAACATGCCGCCGCTGCCCTACATCAAGCGAATTCCGGGACTCGACTACGCTGCGTTGACCGCTGCCTACACCGACGCCAGCGTCTGGGACAATTTCGATCCGGCCATGCTCACTCTGTGCAGCCCGGATCCGCAGGCGGTCAGGCCGCCGGAAGAGAAGGTCAATGTGCTGCAAGTGACCCTGCCCACCAATTTCAAGGTCGCGCGCTTCGATGATGAAAAGCCGACCTCGATCTTGCGCGAACTACAGCGCGACATCGAGGCGGTACGCATGCAAACACCCGAGGGCCTGATCGAATTGCCCGTCAAGCTGAAGCTGCACGATTCCATCTTTGTGCCGCTGGCGAAATGGGCCATGCTGCTCGCGGGCAATTACCGCACGGTGACTGCCACCGGCATGCGCACGGCGCAGGAGGCGGTGCACACCGATATCGAGGAGTCGCGCTCCGTGTACAACTTCGTCAACGAACTATGCATCAAGCTCGGCGCAGCGCCGGGAGATATGGTGCCCTTCGAGAAATATGCGGCCGCGGCCCAAAGCCTCAGTCGCCCAGCGTCCGTCGCGCGCGCCCTGAACAATGGCGCACCCAACGTGGAGCGCGCCGACAAACTGGTGCAGTTGATTGCGCGGCAAAAGGGCTTGAGTCATCCAGTTATAGATGCCGGCGTGGCGCTGGTGGATGCCAGACTGGACAGCAACCGCAAAAAAGCGGCGGCCTGACGCCGACACTACATCCTATTTCGCTCCGCTCTGGAAGCGCGGATCAGCAACCCCACCAATACTAGAGAAACCGAAACCTTGGTCGCCAAATAGATGATGTCCATGGGTCGACAATAGGAGTGTTGCGGCAAATACACCGCAGCAAATACCTCGACCCGTACAAACAAAGTGTAAAAACGGCCTCGAGACGCTAGGATGCGGCGAGGGGCCGCCTTGAACACCACAATAAGTCAAAACGAACATTTACTGTTCACGACGCTGGTGCAGCTCATCGTCATGGTGGGTGCGGCCCGCTATATGCACACGGTTTTTAGGCGTCTGGGCCAACCGGGCGTGGTGGGTGAGATCGTTGCCGGTCTGCTGCTGGGTCCCTCGTTGTTTGGGCACTTTTTTCCACAGGCTTCCATCGGCCTGTTCGGCGAACACGCTTCGGGGGCGATCACCATCATCAGCCAGATCGGGCTGATCTTCCTGATGTTCCAGATTGGCATGGATTTCGAATTCCGCCACTTGTCGACACCGCGCAATCGGCGCGCGGCCGTCGCGATCACGCTGGTTTCCGTAAGCGCCCCCTTGCTGCTCGGGATTCTGCTGGGAAGCTACTCCGCCTCCACGCTGGCGCCGGCTATCGATCCTGTGCGCTACAGCCTGTTCATGGGGCTGGGTCTGGCCATCACCGCGGTGCCGATTCTGGGCCGCATCCTGCGCCAGTATGGTTTGACCCATACCGAAATAGGCGTGGTGGCGATATCGGCGGCAGCCATCAACGATGTGATCGGTTGGTTGCTGCTCTCGTTCCTGTCTGCCTATGCGGCTGCGCAACTTTCCGGCTCGCACATGCTGTGGCAAGTGGGTGGCCTGATAGCCTTCTTGGCGCTTCTCTGGTTCGTGCTGCGCCCTGCTGTCGCGAAACTCATGACGCGCTTTTCCATCGTCGACGGCGAAATGAACCTCAATTTCATGGCCATCGTCATCTGCATGATATTCGCGCTGGGACTGTGCACTTACAAGCTGGGGATTTTCGCGATCTTCGGCGGCTTTGCCGGCGGCCTGCTATTCCATCGTAACAAGACCTTTGTCGAGGCTTGGCGGCGGCAAGTCGCCTCCTTTGTGCTGGTGTTTTTCCTGCCGGTATTCTTCACGTTCACGGGACTGCGTACCAACGTGTTGGGATTGTCGAGCGCCTCAGACTGGCAGTGGTTGGCAGTCATACTCGCTGCCGCGATCGTAGGGAAAATAATCCCCGTGTACTTCATGGGCCGAGCCTGCGGTTTCAATCGCAACGAGTCCGCGACCCTCGGTGTGCTGATGAACACCCGCGCCTTGATGGAATTGATCGTCATCAACATCGGTTTCGATCTTGGTTTGATTCCGCAGAATGTCTTCACCATGCTGGTGATCATGGCGGTGGTCACCACGCTGATGGCGGGTCCGCTGCTGAAACGCTTGCTGGCGAGTGCCGGCCACGCCATACCCAATGGCCTCGAAGCCTGACTCGCGCTCGCTATGCATTGAAGAGGCTGTTCCGGGATGGCACGACGCTCGATGTAGATTCTACAAATAAGTGCCTGCGCACGTTTCTCTTTGTGGAGCTGGCGTGCGGTCATCAGTCCTTTCAATAGCTACCCGCTCGCACAGTGTCAGCGCCCTCCTACGATCCACGACAAGGATCACTGACATTCGGCGCCTGTACATCTGTACTGCGGATGTCGACGTAAGTTAATTGAACATTATGTGGAACGGAAACCCTCGCTGGGGTCACCT
The DNA here is from genome assembly GCA_034667865.1 of Gammaproteobacteria bacterium. GTDB lineage: Bacteria > Pseudomonadota > Gammaproteobacteria > Steroidobacterales > Steroidobacteraceae > Bog-1198. The sequence goes on along the minus strand of JAXDQN010000070.1, from coordinate 117 downwards.
ACTTAGGCGCAACGAGACGTCGTAGCCGGTCCGGTGTCGCCCTGTGCGGCGACACCGCTCCAAACTTGGATCGACGTGTCTTTGCGCAATGCTTCACGGTTCGCAACCGAATGTGGG
>JAXDQN010000069.1:0-9202 GCA_034667865.1 Gammaproteobacteria bacterium | reverse complement strand
GAGACTCGTCGCGGCGATGCCATCCTCGGCGGTATCGAAGAGACGAATCCAGGGTCCATCGGCCGGTGCGGCCGGGAGTTGGAAAGTCATGGCCGAATCAGCGGAATTGATCAGCAACAATAGATGCTCCACCGAACCGGTATGCTCGCCGAACCACGCGCCGAGGACGCGCAAATTCGGATCGTGCCACTCACCTTGCGTCATCTCCCCGCCGCGAACATTTAACCACGTCACGTCCTTGACGGCGGCCCGCGAGACCGCGCCCTTCAGAAAGGTTTCGCGGCGAAATTCGACGTGCAGGCGGCGCAGCCGAGCCAGCAACTGCACGAATTTCAGAAGACCATGATGCGCGCTGCGTTGCCGCCAGTCGACCCAGGAAAGGTCGTTGTCCTGGCAATAGGCATTGTTGTTGCCGCGCTGGGTGCGCGCGAATTCGTCGCCGGCCTGCAACATGGGCACGCCCTGCGAGAGAAACAACGTTGCCAGGCAATTGCGCATTTGCCGGTTGCGCAACCGCGCAATCGTGGGATCCGCCGTCGCCCCCTCGGCACCGCAGTTCCAGCTGAGGTTGTCGCGGTGGCCGTCGGCGTTGTTTTCGAGATTGGCCTCATTGTGCCGCTCGTTGTAGGACACGGTGTCATACATGGTCAGGCCATCGTGTGCGCAAATGAAATTGATTCCGGCCGTCGGCTTGCGGCCGTTGTGCCGGAACAGGTCGCTCGAGCCGGCGAATCGCTCTGCGAACTCGCCCATCTTGCCGGCATCGCCGCGCCAGAACGCGCGCATGGTGTCCCGATAACGGTCATTCCATTCCGACCAACCGGGAGGAAACCGACCGAGCTGGTATCCCCCCCAACCCACATCCCAAGGTTCGGCGATCAGCTTGATGTACGCCAATGAGGGCTCCGATCGCAGCGCCTTGAAAAGGGCAGCGTGTTCATTGAAGCCGCCGCCAGCCTCGCGCCCCAGCACGGTGGCCAGATCGAAGCGGAAGCCGTCGACGTGCATCTCTTCCACCCAATATTTCAAGCAGTCGATGATCAGCGCCCGCACCTGCGGATGTTCGCAATTCACGGTGTTGCCGCAGCCGCTGACGTTTTCGTAAAAGCGCAAATCGCCGGGCGTGAGACGGTAGTAAACCGAATTGTCGATGCCGCGCAGCGACAGCAACGGACCGGATTCGTTGCCTTCGGCGGTGTGATTGAAAACCACATCCAAAATCACTTCAATTCCTGCTGCGTGCAGGGCCTTTACCATGGTTTTGAATTCCAGCACCGCATCGTGCACGGCATATTCATTCGCCGGCGCAAACCAGGCGAGCGGGTTATAACCCCAGTAGTTGCTGAGCTTGCGATCGAGCAGAAACTGCTCGCTGACAAAGGCCTGGCAAGGCAGCAACTCGACTGCGGTCACCCCAATGGACTTCAGGTGCTCCACGACGGGCGCCACCGCCAGACCCAGGTATTTGCCGCGCCAGACTTCCGGCACCGCCGGGTGCAGCCGAGTAAAGCCTTTGACGTGCAGCTCGTAGACGATGGTGTCGCGCCAGGGAATGCTTGGCGGCCGATCCTCGCCCCAATCGAAGCTGCGATCGATGACCCTGGAACGCAATGGCGGCCGCAGCGACAGCTCGCGCGCATACGGATCGATGAGGGCAATCCCCGGATCGAACCGATGGCCCTTGTCCGGCAGGTTCGGACCGTGGACAAAAAAAGCGTAGTGCGTACCGGGCCCTGCGCGCCGCGGCGATGCCAGGCCATGCCATACGTCACCGGTACGTCCCGGTAAATCGAAGCGCGCCACTTCGGCACCGCTTTGCGCATCGAACAGGCCCACCTCGACGCGGCTGGCATGGCTCGAATACAACGCAAAGTTGACACCCCGCTTGGTCCAGGTCGCACCCAGCGGGCGCGGCGAACCCGCTTGCAATATTTTCACGGCCGGAGACGTCAAATCACAGGTTTCACGGACCAGATCCGATCGGCATATTCGCGCACGCTGCGGTCGCTGGAAAAATACCCCATGTTGAGGCAGTTGATCGCCGCCTTACGGCTCCATTCGTCTTCAAGCATGTACAGCGCATCGACCCGCTCTTGAGCGGCCGCGTAGGCCGCAAAATCCGCCAGCACCAAGAACGGCTCATCATCGCTTCGCAGACGATCGATCACCGGCTTGGCATCCTCGGGACGGCCGGGCGAGAAATGGCCCGATTCGATCAAATTCAGCGCGCGCCGCAGTTCCTCATTGGTCTCAATCACGTAACTCGGGCGGTAACCCGCCGCCCGCCTGGCGGCCACTTGCTCGGCCGTCAGGCCGAAAATGAACATGTTCTCCGCGCCGACGTGGTCGCGAATTTCGATATTCGCACCATCGAGTGTGCCGATGGTGAGCGCACCGTTCAACGCCAGTTTCATATTGCCGGTTCCCGAGGCCTCCATGCCCGCGGTCGAAATCTGCTGCGACAGATCCGCGGCAGGCATGATCTTTTGCGCCAGCGACACATCGTAGTCCGGCAGGAACACCACGCGCAATTTATCGCGCAGCGACGCGTCGGCATCGATGGTGCGCGCGACATTGTTGATGAGTTTGATGATGGCCTTGGCCATCGCATATCCGGGAGCTGCTTTGCCGGCAAAAATCACGGTGCGCGGCACACAGGCGAGATGCGGCGCATCGATGAGCCGCTGGTAGCGCAATACGACGTAGAGCAGATTCAGCAGCTGGCGCTTGTACTCATGAATGCGCTTCACCTGCACGTCGAACAATGAGTCCGCGCTGACTTCGATGCCGGTGCGGCGCATGATCTCTTCGGCGAGCCGCTGTTTGTTGGTGCGCTTGATGCCGCGAAACTGGCGGCGAAATTCCGCGTCTTCGGCCGCGCCTGCAATTCGCCCCAGCTCTTCAAGATCGTTCTCCCACGCCCTGCCCAAGCGCTCGGTGAGCAGTGCCGACAAACCATGGTTCGATTGCTTCAGCCAGCGACGCACGGCAATTCCGTTGGTAACGTTGATGAAGCGATCCGGGTAGAAATCCGAGAATTCGCGAAACACCTCTTGGCGCATCAAATCCGAATGCAATTGGGCCACACCGTTGACGCGATGACTGCCGACGATGGCAAGATGCGCCATGCGCACGCGGCGTTCTCCGCCGTCATCGATGATGGATAGACGCCGTAGCTGGTCTTTATCGCCCGGAACCGCCGCCTCGACCGCGCGCAAGAAGTCGCGGTTGATGAGGTATATGATTTGCAGATGGCGCGGCAGCAGCCGCTCGAACATGGAGACCGGCCAGGTCTCGAGCGCCTCCGGCAATAAAGTGTGGTTGGTGTAAGAGAACACCCCGGTGGTGATCTGCCAGCTTTCCGCCCAGGTCAAACCATGTTCATCGATCAGCAGGCGCAGCAGCTCCGGAATGGCCAATGCCGGATGCGTGTCGTTCAATTGTATGGCAATCGCGTCCGGCATCGAGGCCAGGGATCTGCCCTCCTTCAAATGAGTCTGGAGGATGTCCTGCAGACTGGCACAGACGAAGAAGTACTGCTGCTTCAGCCGCAGTTCTTTGCCCTGTGGCGTCGAATCGTCCGGGTACAGCACCCGCGACAGATTCTTTGCCTCCATTTGTTCCTGCACCGCGGCGGCGTAGTCGCCCGCATTGAAAGCCTCGATGCGAAACGGCGTAATCGCCCGCCCCGACCACAGCCGCAGATGGTTTACGGTGGGTCCGCCGTTACCGGGCGTCAGCTGATCGAAACCAATGGCATGCATGTCGTTGGTTTCGATCCAACGCTGCATCGTGCCGACGTCGCCGCCTGGCGGCGCTTCGATGCGCCCGCCAAACTTCACCGTGTAGCGCGCACTGCCGCGCGGCTCCTCCCATACATTGCGCAGCCGTAACCAGCTGCTCGCCACCTCGCGCTGGCCGCCGTCGCTGCCCATGACTTGAGTGAATATGCCGTAGTCGTAGCGGATGCCGTAACCGACAGCCGGATAATGCAGCGTCGCCAATGAATCCAAGAAGCAGGCCGCGAGCCTGCCCAGGCCGCCGTTTCCCAAGCCCGGATCCACTTCCTGCGCGGCAATGTCCTCGAGTTCGTGACCCATGCCGCGCAGCGCGAGGCGCGCCTCCTGCAGCAAGTCGCCTTCCAGACTGGACAGCGCGTTCAACAACGATCGGCCCGGCAAATACTCCACCGAGAAATAGCACACGCGCTTGACGTGCGCGTTCGCCACGCGGCGTTGGGTCGCGAGCCAGCGCAAAGTCAACTCCTCCCGCACCGCCATCGACAACGCATCGTAGAGGTCGCGCGGCGTAGCCGTGTCGGGATTCTTGCCGAGCGTGCGGGTTAAACGGTCCAACATCGCCGCCTGCAGCGTGCCGGGCTGCAATGCGACGATACGGCGGGTCGCGAACTGGGGGTCAATCGAACTCATGGTAAGGGTATTATAGGGTCTGGACACAGGCAAGACGGGGCGGATCTCACAATGCGGAGTACGGTTTGACTTCCTCATCCTTGGCAGTCGGCATCGATGTCGGCGGATCGTCGATCAAGTGCGCACTGATTGATTTGCAGAGCGGCGAATTCGCCGGCGAGCGATTCAGCACGCCGACCCCGGCGCAAGGCAGCACCGATGCCTTGCTCGATGCGCTTGCATCCGTGGCTGCGAAAATACCGGGCGAGCACGCGGTGGGGTTGACTTTCCCCGGCGTGATTCGCGCCGGCACGGTGCGTACCTCGGCGAATCTCAACAAAGCATGGATCGGCCAGCCGCTGGCGCAACTGGCCGCGCAGCGTCTGGCGCGCCCGGTGATTGCCATCAACGATGCGGATGCGGCGGGGTTGGCCGAATTGCAGTATGGCGCCGCGCGCGGCGTGGCCGGCACCGTGTTGTTGCTGACGCTCGGCACCGGCATCGGCAGCGCACTATTTGTCGATGGAATCCTGGTGCCCAATACCGAGCTTGGCCATGTGCAGGTTGCGGGGCGCGAAGCTGAAAAGCGCGCCTCGGGCCGCGCTAAAGTCGATGGAAACTTGAGCTTCGATGCCTGGGCCGCGGAACTCAATCTAGTTCTCAACGAGCTGCACGCATTGCTGTGGCCCGATCTGATCGTGCTGTGCGGCGGAATCACGGAAGATCCGGAAAAGTTCATGCCAAAACTGCAATGCGAGGCACGCCTGTGCGTCGGCGCGTTGCGCTCGGAAGCCGGTATCGTGGGTGCGGCATGGGCCACGACCCTGGTTTCCCCAGAGAAAAAATGATGCGCGCGGCGCGGCGCGGGGCGCTGCTCGCCGCCGTATTGCTGGCGCTGGCGGCCTGCGCCACCGGCCCGCAAAAATCGGCCATGCACGCAGTCCCAGCGCCTCCGACCAATATTCCGTCCGTCGTTCCCCGCGCCGCCGATGGACCGGTCCTGATGATTGACAGCGCGACGGCAATGCTCGGTCAGCCGTACCGCTGGGGCGGCGCGGCTCCCGGCGGTTTCGATTGCAGCGGTTTGGTTTTCTACGCCGCCGCCGGCGCGGGACTTCGTGTGCCGCGCACCGCCGCCGAACAATACGCTTTCGGGCAACGGATCAAGCGGGCGGACTTACGCGCCGGCGATCTGGTGTTCATGCATCTGGCGCACAAGGAATTGCATGTGGCCATCGCCCTCGATCATCAGCACTTCATCCATGCGCCCTCGAGCGGCGGTTTCGTGCGCATCGACTCGCTCGACTCGCCCCCCTATTCTGCCGGCTACGTTGGCGCAAGACGCATCCCGCCAATCGGCGCCGGCGCTGTATCATTCGCATCCCCAAATTAAGGACTTGAACATGAAGCTGTACTACTTCAAGGGCGCCTGCTCGCTTGCGCCGCACATCGTGGCGCTGGAAGCCGGTTTGCCGATCACGATGGTGATGGCCGACATGAAAACCAAGAAGACCGCGGACGGCGCCGACTATTTGGCGATCAACTCCAAAGGCGCCGTGCCGGCGTTGCAGCTTGACGACGGGCGCGTGCTCACCGAAGGCCCCGCCATCACTCAATATCTGGCCGATTTGAAGCCGGATTCGAAACTGGCGCCCAAAGCCGGCAGCTTCGAGCGCTATCAACTCATGGAAATTCTCAACTACCTCACCTCGGAGATCAATAAGAGCTTCTCGCCGCTGTTCAACCCGGCTACCACGCTTGAAATTCGTGAATCGACCATCGCCGCGCTCGGCAAGAAATTCGACTGGATTTCCGGCTTCCTCGGCAGTAAGAATTTCCTGATGGGCGACACCTTCACGATCGCCGATGCGTATCTGTTCACGCTGCTGAACTGGACCCACTTCGTGAAAGTGGACTTGAGCAAATGGCCGCTGCTGGCGACCTATCAGAGCCGAGTCGCCGCACGCCCCAAAGTGCAGGAAGCCCTCCGGGCCGAGGGTCTGCTGAAATAGCGCCGACGCTCCTACAGAGTCGCTGCCTCCAGCGACTCTGTGCCCGGAACGTTGAATTGCAGCGCGGCGAGGCGAGCGTACAAAGGGCTGTGCAGCAACAGCTCCGCGTGCGTGCCCACCGCGATTTTGTGGCCGTGATCCATCACGACGATGCGGTCTGCCTTGAGCACCGTGGCCAAGCGATGCGCAATGATGATGGTGGTGCGGCCTCGCATCAGCCGCTCCAGGGCCTGCTGCACCAATCGCTCGGATTCCGCATCCAGCGAGCTGGTGGCCTCATCCAGCAGCAAGATCGGCGGATCTTTGAGAATCGCCCGCGCCAAGGCGATGCGCTGGCGCTGGCCGCCGGAAAGCCGCGTGCCGCGCTCGCCGAGAAACGTGTCATAACCCTGCGGCAGTTTTTTCAGGAAATCATCGGCAGCCGCAGCGACTGCCGCTTGCTCGATCTCTGCATCCGTGGCGCTCGGCCGTCCATAGCGAATGTTCTCCCGGGCGCTGGCGCCGAACAGCACGGTCTCCTGCGGCACCAAGCCGATTTGTGCGCGCACGTCCTCGGGCCGCAAATCGGACAAGCGCACATCGTCGATCAGCACCCGTCCCGAATCCGGATCATAGAAGCGCAGCAACAACTGGAAGGTGGTGCTCTTGCCGGCACCGGACGGCCCCACGAAAGCGATGGTCTCGCCCGGCGTCACGTCCAGGCTGAAGTTATCCAGCGCAGCCTGTTGCGGGCGAGAAGGGTAATGAAAAGTGACATTGTCGAAACGAATCACGCCGCGCAGGCGTTTGGGTAGTTCGACCGGATGCGGGGGTGCGCCAATAGCCGGCGTTGCTTGCAATAGTTCCGTCAGACGTTCCATCGCACCGGCGGCGCGCTGCACTTCGCCCCACATTTCCGTCAGCGCCGCCCCCGAACTACCCACCAAGCCGGCATACACCAGAAATTGCGTGAGTTGGCCGCCCGTCATGCTTCCGCCGATCACATTGCGCACGCCCAACCACAGCACGAAGGTGATGCCGCCAAAAACCAGCATGAATCCCACTGCGGTCAGCCACGCCCGAACTTTGGTGCGGCGAATCGCCGTGGCGAAACCATCCTCGACCGCTTTTGCGTAGCGATCGGCTTGCAAACCCTCCAGCGTAAAGGCCTGCACTGTCTGGATGGCATTCAAGGTCTCGCCCGCCAATCCACTGGTGTCGGCAATGCGGTCTTGCGAGGCGCGTGACAACCCGCGCACGCGGCGGCCGGTGATGATCAGCGGTGCAACCACCACCGGCATCAGGATCAAGATCACGCCCATGAGCTTCACGCTGGTGAGGCCCATCAGCACCAGCGCCCCCACCACGTTCAATGACGAGCGCAGTACGATGGACAGGTTGACCCCGGCGATGGCCTGCACCAAGGTGGTATCGGTGGTCAGTCGCGACAGCACTTCCCCAACGCGGGTCGTTTCATAAAATAAGGGATCCATGCGCACGACCCGGCGATAGATGGCAGTGCGCAAGTCCGCCACCACCCGCTCGCCCACCCAAGTGACCATGTAGAAGCGCAAAGCGGCAAATAACCCGAACACCACGGCCGCGCCCAGGAAGCCCGCGAAGTACCAATTGATGGTGGTCGGATCCTTTCCCGCGATCCCATGGTCTATCAGCTTGCTCAATGCCACCGGTAAGGCCAGTAGCGAGGCGCTGGCCAACAGCAGCGCCACCACGGCCAGGGCCAGCATTCCTCGGTAAGGACGCAGGAAAGGCAGCAATGCCCACAGCGGATTCAGCGACTTAGCGCGGGGGCGATCGGTAGTGGTATCCATGGAACGCATGATCCCACAAGTAAAACCCGCTCGCCTGCAACGCCTACTTGTGCTTCGAGCCTTTCAACCGGCAGGCCGATATGTTGGAATGCCAAAGGGATTGGGCGTAGAGCGAGCGTTACTCGCCCGCAACAACGGGGATATATATCTTGAAACTCCGGACTAAACATTCGTTGCTGACACGCGACGGGCAACCGCAGCTCGTAGCCACCATCTTGACGCTGGCTTTAATAAGCGCAGCTGCAGCACGGGCTGCAGACACCGCTCCCGCCGAGGAGACCGGCCCTCTGCAGGAAATCACGGTGACGGCGACCCGTCACGAGGAAGGCCTCAGCAAGGTCCCGATCAGCGTTACCGCTTTGACCCAGGAAGCGATGGATGTTCGCGGCATCAAGGACTTCCAGGACGTCGCCAAGTTCACGCCCGGCGTGATCATCGACAACTCGGGCACGAACAACATTTCCATCCGCGGTATCTCCTCCAGCGGCGGCGCCGGCACCACCGGCATCTACATCGACGACACACCGATTCAGATCCGCGCTTTGGCCTTCAATCCCGACGACGCCCTGCCCAAGGCTTTTGACGTCGATCGCATCGAAGTGCTGCGCGGCCCCCAAGGCACTCTGTTCGGCGCCGGCTCCGAGGGCGGCACGGTTCGCTACATCACCACCCAGCCCAGCCTGACCAAGAACAGCTTCTACAGCCGCGATGAGGTGTCTTTCACTCAGGGCGGTTCGGCCAGCTATGAAGCGGGCATCGCGGCGGGCGGCCCGTTGATTGACGGCACTCTAGGTGCCCGCGTCTCGGTCTGGTACCGGCATGACGGCGGCTACATCGATCGCATCGATCCAACCACGTTGGCGCTCGATGAGAAGAACGCCAATTCGGATCGCACCGTATTGATCCGGCTCGCGGCCTTGTGGCAGCCGGTGGAAGGCATCGACATCACGCCGAGCATTTACTATCAGGA
>JAXDQN010000068.1:0-3773 GCA_034667865.1 Gammaproteobacteria bacterium | reverse complement strand
CCGGAGGGTGCACCCAGCTACGGCGAAATGACGGTGAGCGAATTCCTGAATTTCGTGGCGGATGTGCGCGGGCTCAAAGGCGAACGACGCCAACAACGACGCTCCGTGGTGATCGACCGCCTGGCCCTGTCGGGTGTAATCGACCAAGTCGTTGAGACCCTATCGAAAGGATTTCGCCGCCGCGTCGGCTTGGCGCAGGCGCTGATTCACGATCCGCAGGTGCTGATTCTCGACGAACCCACCGACGGCCTGGATCCGAACCAAAAACATGAAGTGCGGCGCCTCATCAACGAATTGAGCAAGGACAAACTGGTGATCGTATCGACCCACATATTAGAAGAGGTGCACGAGGTCTGTACCCGCGCCATCATCATCGCCGAGGGACGCATCGTGGCCGACGAGACGCCTGCCGCGTTGGAGGCACGCTCGCGCTACCACCATGCCGTCAGCCTGCGCTTCGAAAAGCCGGAGCAGTTGGCTGCGGCGAAGATTGAATTGGGCACGCTGCCGCAAGTTGCCGCCATCGAAATGGATGCTCGCGAACTGAAGCTGACTGCGGTGCCGAAGGCCGGCGCCAATGCGCTGTCCGCCGTCAGCGCCATGATCGACAAATACGACTGGGATGTTCCGGAACTGCATTTGGAATCAGGACGGCTGGATGAGGTATTTCGCAACTTGACGCAGCCAGCCGGCATCGAGGTGGCGCCGTGAACCAGATGGCGGTGGTGTTTCGACGCGAATTGCGCAGCTACTTTGCAACGCCGCTGGCGTATGTGTTCATCGTCATCTTCCTGGTGCTGGCCGCTGTTTTTACCTTTCAAATCGGTGGTTTCTTCGAACGAAACCAGGCGGACCTGCAAGCATTCTTCCGCTGGCACCCGTGGCTGTACCTCGTGCTGATACCGGCGATTTCCATGCGGCTGTGGGCCGAGGAACGCAAAAGCGGCAGCATCGAGCTGCTCATGACGCTGCCCATCACGCTGTGGCAGGCGGTGGTGGGTAAATTTTTGGCCGCATGGGTGTTCGCCGGCATCGCACTGCTGCTGACTTTTCCCGTTTGGATGACGGTGAATTACTTGGGGTCGCCCGACAACGGCGCGATTTTCGCCGCATATCTGGGCAGCTTTCTCATGGCCGGCGGATTTCTGTCCATCGGCATGTGCCTGTCTGCGGCCACCCGCAATCAGGTCATCGCATTCATCACCGCGGCATTGGTCGGATTTGTGTTTCTGCTGGCGGGATTTCCCTTGGTGCTGGATTTCGTGCGCGGTGTGCTGCCGCAGGTGATCGTGGATGCGATTGCCTCGTTGAGCTTCCTGACGCACTTCGACGCGATTTCCAAAGGGGTGATCGATCTGCGCGACCTGGTGTATTTCGGTGCGTTGATCGGTTTCTGGTTGGCCGCCACGGCCCTGGTGCTCGATATGAAGAAGGCGGAATAAGTGAACGGCAATCGTTGGCGAAGAATGTGGTTCGGCGTGGGCGGCCTGGTGGCGCTGGCCGTGTTGTTTTTGGCCGTCGTCATGCTGTCGAACGTCGGCCTGCGCGGCGTGCGGCTCGATCTCACGCAGAACAAGCTCTACACCTTGAGCAAGGGTACGCAACAGGTTCTGGACGAGTTGAAGGAACCGGTCACTCTGTACTTTTATTTCTCGCGCGATGCGGCGGCCAAACAAGCGCCGCTGATCATGCCTTACTCGGCTCGGGTGCGAGAATTTCTGGAAGAGCTGGCGGCGCGTTCCAGCGGCAAGATCCATTTGCAGGTGCTTGACCCTCAGCCTTTCTCCGAGGACGAGGATCGTGCCGCGGAATTGGGTCTGCAGTCCTTGCACGGCGCCGGCGGCGATGCCCTGTATTTCGGTCTGGCAGGCACCAATTCCACCGATGGGCGCTCGGCGATTCCCAGCTTCCAACCTGACCGCGAACAATTCTTGGAATACGACGTCGCCAAGTTGATCCAGGAATTGGGCACCCCCAAAAAGCCGGTGATCGGCCTGCTCAGCTCCATCGCCCTGCAAGGCGCCTTCGATCCGCGCACCGGGCAGCCCGGCGAGCCTTGGCCGATATTTTCGCAGCTGCAGCAGCTGTTCTCCATCCACGCCGTTACTCCCGATGTGGACCACATCGACAAGGACGTGGATGTCTTGATGGTCGTGCATCCGAAGTCGTTGGGACCAAAGACCCTCTATGCCATCGATCAATTCGTGATGCGCGGCGGCAGATTGCTGCTCATCGTCGATCCGAACTCCGGCGCCGACACGAGCGGTCAAGATCCCAACAATCCCCTGGCCGGCGCCATGGCCAATCACTCATCCGATTTGCAGCCGCTGCTCGGCACCTGGGGAGTCGACTACGATCCCAGCAAGGTGATCGGCGATCTGGGTCGAGGGCTCGAAGTGCGCGCCAGCGCGCAAGCGGCGCCGATCCGCCACATCGGCATTTTGGGACTGCGTCACGGCGACATGGAACCCAAGGACGTGGTCACCTCATCGCTCGAATTGGTCAACTTGGCCACGGTGGGCGCGCTCTCGGCCAAGCCGGGCGCCAAGACCACTTTCGAGCCGCTGCTGTTCAGCTCTGACCAGGCTGAGCCTATGCCGACGCAACGCTTCAATGGGCTGATGGATCCGAACACGCTGCGCGATGGGTTCAAAGCCACCGGGGTGCGTTACGCCATCGCCGCACGTATCACCGGTCCGGTCGACTCGGCCTACCCCAACGGCCTACCCGCCGACCAGAAGCCCGGCGGCGCGCCGAGCGCCGGCCCCCCGACGGCGCATCTGGCGCACTCCACCTCGCCGGCGAACATCGTGGTCATTGCAGACACCGATTTCCTGATGGACTACATGTGGGTGCAAGTGCGCGAGTTGCTGGGTCAGCGCGTCGCGCAAGCCTTTGCCAACAACGGCGACTTCGTCGCCAACATTCTCGACAACTTGGGCGGCAGCAACGCGCTGATCAGCGTGCGTGGCCGCGCGTCGTTCTCCCGGCCCTTCGAGCGCGTCGACGCACTACGGCATCAGGCCGACGATCGATTGCGCGCCAAGGCGCTGGAACTGCAGAACCAGCTGCAGCAGACCGAAGCCAAGCTGACCGAACTGCAAAATAAGCGCAACGATCAAACCTCGCTGACGCTCTCGCCGGAACAAGAGGCCGAACTGAAGACCTTCACCGCCGAGAAAGCCAGCGTGCGCAAGGAACTGCGCGAAACTCAGCGCGGCCTCGATGTCGACATCAATCGCCTCAACACCCGGCTCAAGGTCCTCAACATTGCGCTTCCGCCGCTGTTGGTGGCCATCGCCGGCGTGATCGTGCTGTCGATGCGGCGACGGCGTAAAACAGCGGCGCGCGCGCCGGCGAGCGGCTCATGAGCCGCCAGCGCCTGGTTAGTTTGGTGGTCATCGCCTTATTGGCGCTCGGTGGCGCGTCCTACCTGGCCGGGCGGCGCAACAGCAGTTCCGACACTCACGGGGCTTTGCTGTTTCCGACGCTCGCTGCCCAGGTCAATTCAGTGACGGAAGTAGCCGTGATGAAAGGCAGCCCCAACCCGGTGCTCTCGGTGCACAAACAAGGCGAGCGATGGACCGTGGCTGAGCGCGCGGATTATCCCGCCGACTTGGCCAAATTGCGGCGCCTGCTGCTGTCCTTGACCGATGCCAAAATCATCGAAGAGAAAACCTCCAATCCCGCCAGTTATCCCGTCATCGGCGTGGAAGATCCGCTGAAATCCGAGGCCGGCGGCGTCGAAGTCGTCATTACTTCGGCGGACGGCA
>JAXDQN010000067.1:0-3629 GCA_034667865.1 Gammaproteobacteria bacterium | reverse complement strand
CTGTCCGGCTATGCCGACGATGTATCGAACGGCTATTCCGAGCACCTGCAGATGGGCGAAGGACTCATCGGTCAATGCGCGCGCGATGCGCGCCGCATGTTCATCACCGAAATGCCGCAAAACGTTGCGCCCATCAGTTCCGGTCTGTTCCGCTCGCCGCCGCGCAACGCCATCGTGCTGCCGGTGTCGTTCGAAGGGCAGGTCAAGGCGGTGATCGAGCTGGCGTCCCTGGGCGCCTTCACCGATCTGCAGATGTCGTTCCTCGAGCAGCTCACCACCTCGATCGGCATCGTGCTGAATTCCATCGAAGCGACCATGCAAACCGAAGGCCTGCTGAAGCAATCGCAGCAGCTGGCCACCGAGCTGCAAGTGCAGCAGCGCGAACTGCAGCAGACCAATGAGCAGCTGGAACAGAAGGCGCAGCAGCTGGCCGACCGCAACGTCGAAGTGGAAGCCAAGAATCAGGAAATCGAGCAGGCGCGGCGCGCGGTGGAAGAGAAGGCCACCGAACTGGCGTTGACCTCGAAGTACAAATCGGAATTCTTGGCCAACATGTCGCACGAGTTGCGCACGCCGCTCAACAGCATCCTGATCCTGGGCCAGCAGCTGACCGAGAATCCAGAAGGCAACTTGAGCAACAAGCAGGTGGAGTTTGCGCGCACCATCCATGGCGCCGGCACCGACCTGCTCAACTTGATCAGCGACATCCTCGATCTGTCGAAGATCGAATCCGGCACGGTGTCGGTGGACGCCGAAGAGGTGTACTTCTCCAATATCTTGGACATGATCGGCCGGCCGTTCCGCCATGAAGCGGAGAATCGCCGCCTGCAGTTCGACGTGTCGATCTCCACGGATCTGGACCGCAGCATCGTCACCGACTCGAAGCGCCTGCAGCAGGTGCTGAAGAATCTGCTGTCCAACGCGTTCAAATTCACGGCGGATGGCGGCGTGAAGCTCAAGGTGTCGCGCGCGCTGTCCGGCTGGAACGCGGATCATCCGGTTCTCAAGCACGCGCCCTCGGTGGTGTCCTTCGAAGTGTCGGATACCGGCATCGGCATTCCGCCGGAGAAGCAGCGCATCATCTTCGAGGCCTTCCAGCAAGCGGACGCCGGTACCAGCCGCAAATACGGCGGCACCGGCCTCGGTTTGGCGATCAGCCGCGAACTCGCCAATCTGCTCGGCGGGGAAATCCAATTGCGCAGCGCGCCCGGAGCCGGCAGCATTTTCACGCTGTACTTGCCGCTCACCTATCTGGGCGGCGCATCGACCAAGAATGCGGAAAGCGCCGCAGCGGCATCCGCGAATGCCGCCGCGCAGCTGCGTCTGGCTGAACGGCCGCCGGAACAGATTGCCGACGATCGCGCCTTCATTCAGCCCGGCGACAGCGTCGTGCTGATCGTGGAAGACGATCCGCATTACGCGCGCGTGATGATGGATCTGGCCAAAGACGAGGGCTTCAAGGTGCTGGTCGCGCACCGCGGTACCGACGCTTTGGCGCTGGCCCGCGCCCATCACCCGACCGCCATCTCACTGGATATTTTCCTGCCCGATATGCTGGGCTGGACGGTGATGAGCCAGCTGAAACAGGATGCCTCCACGCGGCACATTCCCGTACAGATCGTGACCCTGGACGAGGATCGTCACCATGGACTGGCGCGCGGTGCCTTCGCCTTCGTGCAGAAACCCACTACGACCGAAGCCTTGGAAAGCGCTTTCGCCCGCATCAAGGGATACGCGAAATCGCGGCGCAAGCGCTTGCTGCTGGTGGAGGACAATGCAGCCGAACGCCAGGGCGTGACCGAACTGCTGGCCTCGGACGACGTCGAGATCATGGCTGCCGATACCGGCGCCAGCGCACTGCTGCAGCTGCGCGACAATAGCATCGATTGCGTGGTGCTCGACTTGAAGCTGCCGGACATGTCGGGCTTCGAGGTGTTGGAACGAATTCGCGACGATGCATCCCTGCGCGATATGCCGGTGGTGGTTTTCACCGGCCGCGAGCTGTCGCCCGAGGAGGACGCCAGGCTGCACACCATGGCGCGCAGCGTGGTGGTGAAGGGGGTCGAGTCCCCCGAGCGATTGCTGGATGAAACCGCGCTGTTCCTGCACCGGGTGGTGGCCGACTTGCCGGCCGCCAAGCAGCGCATGTTGGAGCGGCTGCATAGCTCGGATGAGGACCTGATGCGCCGCACCGTGCTGCTGGTCGATGACGATGCGCGCAACATCTTCGCGTTGAGCAGCGTGCTGGAACGGCGCGGCATGGAGGTTCTGACGGCCACCACCGGCAGCGAGGCCATTTCTGTATTGAGTTCACGGAGCGATGTGGCCATCGTGCTCATGGATATCATGATGCCCGGTATGGATGGTTATGAAACCATTCAAGCGATTCGCTCGGACCCCACGTTCCGACGGCTGCCCATCCTGGCGTTTACCGCCAAGGCCATGAAGGGCGATCGCGAGAAATGCCTGGAGGCGGGCGCCTCGGACTATCTGGCGAAGCCGGTCAACATTCAGCAATTACTGTCCGCGCTGCGCATGTGGCTGCACCGTTGAGGGGATGAGGGATGCTTGCCAACGACAAGGTGAACATTCTGTTGGTCGACGATCAGCAGGCCAAGCTGCTGAGCCATGAGGTCATCCTGGCCGAGATGGGCGAGAACCTGCTCAAGGCATCGTCGGCTCGCGAGGCATTCGAGTGCCTGTTGAAGAACGATGTCGCGCTGATACTCATCGATGTGTGCATGCCGGATTTGGATGGCTTCGAACTGGCCAGCATGATTCGCGAGCATCCGCGCTTTCAGAACACCGCCATTATCTTTGTCTCGGCGGTGATGCTGGAGCACCTGGACCAGCTGCGCGGCTACCGGCTTGGCGCCGTGGATTATGTGCCGGTGCCGGTCGTGCCGGAGTTGCTGCGCGCCAAGGTCAAGGTTTTCGTGGAACTGTATCGCAAGACCCGGCAGCTCGAGCAATTCAACGCCGATTTGGAACGACGGGTCGAGGAGCGCACCGCGCAGTTGCGCAGGTTCAACGAGGAGCTGGAATTGCGCATCGACGAACGCACGCGCGAACGCGAACTGGCGCTGGCGCAACTGTTCGAGGCGCAAAAGATGGACACCATCGGCCGCCTTACCGGCGGCGTGGCGCATGACTTCAATAATTTATTGATGGCGGTGCTCGGCAGCTTGACGCTCTTGGAAAAGCGTCTCCCCGAGGATCCGCAGTGCCGCAGGCTGCTGCAGAACGCCCTCCAGGGGGCTCATCGGGGTAAGGCTCTGACCCAGCGGCTGCTGGCGTTTTCGCGTCGGCAGGAACTCAAACCCGAGGCAGTGGATGTTGCGCGGCTCATGGCCGGCATGGAAGAGTTACTGAAGCGAGCCGTCGGCCATGGCATCGCCTGTCACGTGGAATTGCCGACCGACTTGCCGCCGATTTTGGCGGATGCGAATCAGTTGGAATTGGCGTTGCTCAACGTGGCATTGAATGCGCGCGATGCGATGCCGAGCGGCGGGACCATTCAGATCTCCGCCGTGGCGCATAGCGTCGGTGGGCGCGGCGGCATGAACCCTTGGGCGCAATCGAGCAACGGCGGTGACGCTGGCGGTCCCAATTTGCCGCCCGGCGAGTAT
>JAXDQN010000066.1:0-2545 GCA_034667865.1 Gammaproteobacteria bacterium | reverse complement strand
CTTCCCATCGAGATGCACCGTGCAGGCGCCGCACTGCGCAATACCGCAGCCGAACTTGGTTCCGGTCATGCCCAGGATGTCGCGCAGCGCCCACAGCAATGGCACGTCGGCCGTCGTCTCGACCGTTTTCGCTTCACCGTTAACTGTTAGATTGAAGCTCGCCACTACTTCACTCCTTACGGAGATGCCCGACGCGACAACAATATCACGGTAAACCTGCGTCGCAAATTGGTCCGGGCTTAGTTTTTTTCCCGTTTAAAAGGCGCTCCGCCGCGGCCCGCCGCCGTGGCATATATCTCCGCGGCGATCGCCAAAGCGATTCCCTCGGGCGTAGCTGCGCCGATATCGAGACCGATCGGCCCGCGCAATCGCCCCTGCATCCCTAACGCGGCGCTTCCCATTGTGGTCAATAGCCGCTCCCTCCGCATCCGCGGTCCCAGTACGCCGATGTAGGCAATGTCGGTCGCTGCCAAAGCAGTCAAATAGACCGCATCCGAAGCCAAGTGATGGCTCATGACTACCGCGGCAAAAAACCGGGTCAAATCGACGCGCTCCGCCAGTCCAGCAGCCGCTCCGAGTACCACCTCGGCGCCGGGGAAATTGCCGATGCCTGCGTAGGCCGCCCTATGATCGGCTACGGTCACCGGGAAATGCAGCGCTTGAAGCGCGGCGGCGAGCGGCTGCGCATCCGGCCCCGCCCCACAAATGAGGACGGCGGGCAATGGCAGCAACGGCTGAATCCAGGCGCCAACCATCCCTGATGGCTGCGCGCCGGTGAACGCACGCGACTGAGCAGATTCGATGGCCTGTGCGCACTCGTAGGCAATTTTCTCGCCGAGCGATGACTCGCCGCCCGGATGCCAGAGATGTGTTCCGAGGAGCTCAGCGGGTCCCTCATGAAGAGTCGCGAGCGCCACTGCCTCGCCCTGCCGAGCCAATTCGCATGCCTTCACGATCGCGCGCGCCACAGGGCTTCCGTATGGCGCCGGTTCGAGCAGGATCCCCATACTGCCTTCGCACCCGGCGCCTATGCCAAATATCAAATCGTTCTCACCGCGCATGTCATAAGTCACCATGCGGGCAACTCCGTTCGAAAGGATCCGGGTCGCATGCTCGCGCAAGTCCTGCTCGAAGCAGCCGCCGCTCAAAAGCCCGGTGATGCGGCCATCCGCTTCGATTAACATCCGTGCGCCCGGCTTGCGATAAGTGGAGCCGGCGGCGGAGACGACCGTCGCGACGACGCAGGAAGTTTCGACAACGTTGAGTCTTTGCGCCAGCATTTCGGGGCTGGGGTCCAGGCGCACCGCATTCTGCTCAGGTTTCATTCCACTATGGTACCAATGATGGACAGCCCACTGTCGAGCCTAAAAGTCGTGGTGCTTGCAGCGGGGCGTTCCACGCGCCTGGGCCGGCCCAAGGCGTTGGCGAGTATTCACGGTGTAAGCCTGCTCCGCAGGACGATCGCGGTGCTGTCCCAGGTCACGTGCCAGAGCATTGTGGTCGTGACCGCACCGCGAGCAGCGCGTATGCGCGTGGAATTGCGCGGCTGTCGCGTGGCGTTTGTGGCGAATCACGGTCGCGCACGCGGACTGTCTACCTCCGTGGCCCTTGCGCTGCGAAAAACTCGCTGGAGCGCAGGCACCCTATTCTTACCTGTGGACTTCGCTGAACTGGCGCCGCGCGACATCAAACGCCTGATATCTCGTTGGCGCGGAGCGAAGCGACGGGTTGCCGCGCGCCGAATTTCGGGCCGGGCCGCCACGCCGCTGATTCTCCCAAAATTTTTATACCCTCGCGCCCGGCGGCTGATCGGCGATGTCGGCCTGCGCGATCTCGTCGCGGACTTGCACCAGGAGCAGCTGACGCTGCTCGAAATCCCTTCCGCCACGCACGACATCGATACAGCCCAAGACCTCGCCGCCGCGCGGCGCCGAGCGCCTCGCCACCTTGCCATGCCGCGACACGCCAGGCGCTCCGGAGGCTAGCCGCCGACGCGGCCGATTTCTCCGCTGCCTTTATGCCTCGTGGGTCACAGATTATTGATTTTCAACGAGATCGTGCAGCGCAATAGAGTATGATTTCGCCGCAGCCGCGGTCACGCTGCCCGAACCCGAGGGACTTCTAGATGCAAGGAATAGCAACAACGTTGCAACTCAGTCAGTCGCCCCGCGCGCCAGCCGCAACCGGAATCTGAGTCGGTAATCGTTCCATCCATGGATACCGAAGTCGAGGAGATCGGCGCCGCAAAATTCAGCCGGATCGATCGGTTCGTCTATTTGCCGGTGCTCGGCGCGCTGTTTGCGATGTGGGTCGCCCTGATCGCGTTCACACTGATCGAAAGGAAGATCATCGTCGAGCGTGCGCAGATACAGCTAGGTCTGACGGTAGAGACTCTCGCGGATTTTAATGAGCTGGCGGAGAGTGCCGTCGGGGACGTAGCTGCGCGAGGCACCGAGAGCCGGAGTGCGGCCATCTGGCGTGCCCTATTGCAATATCCCACCGCGAGCATTTGGATCGAAAAAGATGGCGCGGTGTCGGCCGGTCA
>JAXDQN010000065.1:0-4334 GCA_034667865.1 Gammaproteobacteria bacterium | reverse complement strand
CCATATTCCTCGCTGCGGCGGTCATTGCGATTCCCATTTTTAGGCGTTTCAAGCTGGGATCGGTGCTGGGCTACTTGACGGCGGGGATCATCATCGGACCGGCCTCCTTGGGGCTGGTCGAGAGCGTCGATGCCACGCAGCAGATAGCGGAATTCGGCATCGTACTCCTGATGTTCGTGATCGGCTTGGAACTGCAGCCCTCGCGCCTTTGGGTGCTGCGCAAGCCGATTTTCGGCCTCGGCTCCGCGCAAGTGGCATTCACCACCATCATCGTCGGTATCGGCACTTATTTTATTTTCCAGCAGTCGTGGCAGTCCTCGCTGGTGATCGGCTTCGGACTGTCCATGTCATCCACGGCGCTGGCCCTGCAGTTGTTGGCGGAACGCGGCCAATTGCATTCTCAATTCGGCCGCTCATCGTTCAGCATCCTGCTGTTTCAAGACATTTCGGTCATGCCGGCTCTCGCGCTGCTGCCGCTGCTGGGCGTCGCAGCCGCAAAGTCCGGCGGCCCCGGCGGCATCCTGGTGCTCAAATTTATCGCCGTGCTCGGCATCGTCGTGATCGGCGGCCGCTATGTGCTGCGCCCCATGTTGCGCATCGTCGCCGCCACCAAAGTGGCGGAGGCCATGACAGCGGCCGGCCTGCTAGTAGTCATCGGTACCGCCCTGCTGGTGAGTCAGGTGGGGCTGTCGCTGTCTTTGGGGGCGTTTCTGGCCGGCGTGCTGCTGGCCGACTCTGAGTTTCGCCACGAACTGGAAGCGGATATCGAGCCCTTCAAGGGGCTGTTGCTGGGCTTGTTCTTCATCAGCGTCGGCATGTCGGCCAATCTTGAATTGGTGCGCGAGAAGCCGTTGCTCATCATCGCGCTGACCGTGGCCTTCATGCTGATCAAGGTCGCAATCCTCTATGGCGTCGGTCGGGTCTCCGGCCTATCGCCCATCGCCAGCCGCGGCCTCGCCGTCAGCCTGCCATCCGGCGGGGAATTCGCTTTCGTGCTGTTCGGCTTAGCCGCATCGCTTGGCGTCATGGATGCAAAGATCGCCGAACTGCTGGTATTGGTGGTGACCGGGTCGATGATTTTGAGCCCGGTGTTGCTGGTGCTCTACGATGTCACCTTCAAACACAGCGAATCCGACGGCCGTCCTTTCGACACGCCGGCGGAACTGTATCCAAAGGTCATCATTGCCGGCTTCGGGCGCTTCGGTCAGATCGTCGGCCGCATCCTGCGCGCCAAGCAGATTCCCTTCACCGCACTCGAGGCCAGCCAGACGCAGGTCGATTTCCTGCGCCGCTTCGGCAACCAGGTGTATTACGGCGATGCCTCGCGCCTGGAACTGCTGCGCGCGGCGCATGCGGAGAACGCCGAAGTATTCGTGCTAGCCATCGACGATGCCGACGCCTCGGTGCGCACCGCGGAGTTGATTCGTCAGCACTTTCCAAACTTGAAAATATTCGCCAGGGCGCGCAATCGCCAACACGCTTTCCGCTTGATGGATCTGGATGTGCGCTACACCATCCGCGAGACGCTGGTGTCGAGTTTGGAATTATCCGTGCAGGTGCTGGAGGCGTTGGGATTGTCGAAGTCCAAATCCGTGGAAACCGTGGCGCAGTTTCGCGCGCACGACGAAATCACCATGGCCAAACAGCACGCCGTGAAGAACGATGAGAAGAAATTCCTGGAAACCAGCCGCGAATCGGCGGAACAGCTGCAGCATCTATTCGAGACCGACAGCGATCAGCCCGCGGCGCCTCAGTGAGGGTTGAGCAGCACCGTGGTATCGAAGCTTTCGAAACTGGTCAGCACCCGGCGATAGGCATTTTGCATGATGCGCTGGGCATTCTTGTCGGCGCGGGTGCCCAGCAGCATGCGGATGATCACATCGTCTTGCGGACGCGCGGGATCCTCGCCGAGCAACTGGTAAGTAAAGCGCGCCAGGCGCTGCGCCATTTCGTTGGCGAACTTGAAGCGTGCGGCATCGCCGCCGTCGCCGAGGCCCACCTTGGCCTCCTCCGCGATCTCGCAAATCAGGCGCGTGATGAAACGCGCCTTGTCGACCAGGCTGAGATCGGCGAAAAACTCTACTTCTGATTGAATGTTCATCCGGCTGGGAAGAAATCTATGGGTTTGGTGGCGGTTAAGGCCGCCACATCCTTGGCTTCGAATCTGAACAATTTGATGCGCGCGATCAGTTTGGCCTCGAACTCCTTGTCATTGAGTTCCGAGGACACGACCCGCGCCGCGGTGATATCGCCCGATGGCGCAATGCTCAACTCGATCACCACTTTGCCCTGCAGCGCCGGATTGTCGCGCAGCGCGCGCGCATACATCGCGTCGATGGCGCCCTTGTTCTTGGTGAACACCAGAGCGATCTCATCGGCGCTGCGTGAGGCCTTGCCGCTGCCGCCGGCACGGGTGGCAGCCTGGCCATTCGCACCTAAGTTGGGATCCTTGACCTGCGTGGTATAGATGCCGCGCAGAGAACCCGACCCGGAGGCGAGGCCGCTGCTGGTGGGCGAACTGATGCCGCCGCTGGTACCGCCGGCCTTGGAAGTGATGACGCTGCGCGTCACCATGCTTACATCGCCCGGATCGGTGGTCTTGGGCTGATTCTTGGCGAATTTATCCAAATCGACCTGGTCGCGCAAAGCCGCCAGGTCGTCCAGATTGGCCAACAGGCCGCTCTTGGACGCCTTGATGCGCGGATCGACCGGCACCGGCGGCGTCGGCACCTTGGCTATAGGCGCCTTCTCCAGCGGCTTCTCGGGCTTCGGCGGCGGTGGTGGTGGTGGCGGCGGCGGTGGTTCCATAACCAGCTGCACCACGCGCTCAGGCAAAGAATCCGTGTTGGTGACGAGCTGGCGATGCGGCAGGATGGCAATGATCACGGCAAAGATCAAAAAAGCGATGGCGAGGTTGCGCAGGATGACGCGGAAGCGGCGCTCCATCTCTTCGGACGGCGACCACGGCAGGTCGTAACGCCGATAGTAAGGCGCCAGGCCGGTCGGTGTTCTGCTGGCGGCGGGGTTCGCGGCGGCCATCTTAGGAGGCCGCCCGTTCGCGTTCGACCACGGCGAAGGAAACCTTGCCGTATTCGGCCTCGCTGCAGGTCATCATGATTTTCTTGAGCACGCTGTAGGGCGTACTCTTATCGCCCATGATGGTGACTTCGCGCTTGGCGATGTCGGTTTGCTGAGCGCCGCCGATGCTGCGCGCATTCTGCGCCACCAAGGCATTTTTCAGCGGCGCGAAAAACGGTCCCTGATTGTTGACTACGTCGCTGAGCGCACCGACCAATTGGCCGTCAACGTACACCGAGTCCTTGGTGACCATCACCACCACAGTCGCCCCGGGCTTGCGGTCGGAAATGGACTGGGGAATGGAGATGTTCTTGGTATTCGGCAGGATGTCCACGTCCGCGGTGTGTGCGAGCAGGAACACCACCAGGATGGTCAT
The DNA here is from genome assembly GCA_034667865.1 of Gammaproteobacteria bacterium. GTDB lineage: Bacteria > Pseudomonadota > Gammaproteobacteria > Steroidobacterales > Steroidobacteraceae > Bog-1198. Next base: position 880 of record JAXDQN010000065.1, on the reverse strand, counting down.
CATGTCGATGAACGGGATCAACGCGAAGTGGCTGGCGCCGTGCCTGCGCTGACGATGGCGCTTGATTCGATAGGACGTCATGTGGGCGCATCCGCAATGGCGATGTCAGGGAATAGTTCGGCTTTCGAAAACGGCGCGACCGGCAGCTGGTAGACACGCACGGTATCCATCACCTGCACCAAAGTGTCGTACGGCACCGCAGGTCCCGGCAGGACGGTGGCGTCCGTCATCTGCGGAAATTGCGATTTGACCTGCCGCATGAATTCCGACAAGTGATCCAAATCGTAACCCGTCGCGGTATTGGCGATGACCTTCAAGGGTCCGGAGTTGCGGTCGTTGACCACCAAGTCGTCCGGACGAATGATCACTTCCAGCTTCAAACCTTTCGGCAAGTCAACAGGAGCGGAGTTGCTTGCCGGCAGGTTCAGCTGAAGGATGTTGGTCTTGGAGAACACCGCCGTGAAGATCAGGAAGAACACCAATATGACCATCATGTCGATCATCGGCACGATGTTCAGATCGTCACGCCCATGGTGGTAGCGGGCGTGATTACGGCGGACGAGGCGCGCAGACTTTGACTTCATGAGAACGACACCAGGTTACGCGTTGGCCTTAGATGGTGCCGCGCGCCGCAGCGGGAGCACGCACGCTGGGGGCAGCGGGCGCCGCCGCTTCGTGACCCACCTGTCTCTCAGTGATCGAGTTCAAGAACTTCACCGACGCGATCTCCAAGCTGTCGATCAAGGAAGTGGTCTTGGATTCGAGGAACATGTGCGACAGCAACAGGGTGATGGCAACCGCCAGGCCCGACGCCGTGTTGTTCATGGCCACCGAAATCGCGGCGGCCAGCAAGCTGGCCTTCTCTGCCGGATTGGCGGTC
>JAXDQN010000064.1:0-3908 GCA_034667865.1 Gammaproteobacteria bacterium | reverse complement strand
TTTTACTTCGATTCCGGTGGGCACCGCTTGTTCGGATGGCTGCATACGTCGCTGAATGACACAAAGGCGAGCGTCGGCATCGTGGTCTGCCAACCATTCGGATACGAGGCAATCTGTGCGCATCGCGGCACGCGTGCCTTCGCGGAAGCCATGGCGACTGCGGGAATGCCGGCGCTTCGATTTGATTATTTGGGCACTGGCGATTCGGCGGAGATCGACCCCCAGGCAGATCAACTTCAGATCTGGACTCAAGATGTGCTGGCTGCTGTCGAGGAACTAAAGCTGCGGACTGGCGTGCGCCAGGTTTGTTTGCTCGGGTTTCGACTCGGTGCCATGTTGGCGACGCTGGCCGCCTCCCAGAGCAATTCGGTCAGCGCGCTCATTGTGATCTCTCCGATTAACAGTGGGCGCCGCCATCTGCGCGAGTTGCGCACTCTGCGCATGGCGGCATCCATGGGACTTGATCATTCCGAGCCGCCGGCCAAAAAGCAGGAAGCAAACGCCGGTGGGATGGAAGTCAGTGGATTCTCGTTTTCGGCAGCCACACTCGCTGCCCTCGCAAAAGTCGATCTATCCACAGTTCAATCGCCGCCGACGCTGGTCATTGGCAGTGCGACGACGACGCCCGCGACCAGCGATCAGGCAAGTTCGCCTGCGCTGCAGGGGCCCACGACACGCGTGGCGTTGCCGGGCCTGGTCGAGATGTTGATGACTCCGCCGCAATTTGCGGTCGTGCCGAAAGAGGTGATCGCGGTAACGCTCAAGTGGCTGTCGAATCTTCCCAGCCAAGTTTCGGCCGTGCCGGATTTCAGTGGCGGGCCGCTGATCGGCGAGCTTGATTCCGTCGGCCCGGACCATGAATTGACCTTGGCGGGGAATGCGAACGCTACGCAGATCATCTCGACCGAGAGACCGGTGTTCTTCGGCGCCGATGGGCTGTTGTTCGGAATCGTCACCAAGCCGCCCGCCGAGGAAATTCGCCGACGCGCCGTCATTCTCCTCAATGCCGGCGCTGATCATCATATAGGCGCCAGCCGGCTGTACGTGTCGATGGCGCGTCGTTGGGCCCAGCATGGCTATGTCGTGTTGCGCATGGATCTGGCAGGCGTGGGCGACAGCGGGACCCGTGTCGGACGCACCGATGATGACGTGTTTCCGCAAGAAGCGTTGGACGACATCCGCGCTGCGATTGAGTTTATGCGCAGCAGTTTCGGAGTTCGTGATTTAACGCTGGCCGGTCTGTGTTCCGGTGCCTATCATGCGCTGCGGGCGGCGGTCGCAGGGCTGCCGGTCAATCGTATTCTCATGGTCAATCCGCAGAATTATTTCTGGAGGCCGGGCGAATCGTTGAATGACCTGCAGCTGGTAGAAGTTGTCCGCAATCCCGGCGTCTACCGTGAGCGGGTAGTCTCTCTGACCGCGTGGAAAAGAATGTTTAGCGGTAACGTTAACATTCTGCGCATCGCAAAAATCTATATGCAGCGTCCGCTTTTGGCGGCGGAATCCAGATTGCGCGACATTGCTCGCCGCATGCGCATCCGCCTGCCGAATGATCTCGGCACGGAACTTGAGGCAATTGTCGCGCGCGGGGTGAGGGTGGTATTCGTGTTTGCGCGGGGCGAACCCGGCATCGGCTTGTTGAAACTGCAAGCCGGGAATTCCGTCAAACGCCTCGGCGAGCGTTGCCACATACATACCATCAGCAGCGGTGACCACGTGTTTACCCGGAGCGGCCCTCGGGCAATAATGGAAAAAATAGTCAGCGACGAACTCTTCGCGCGGCCCGAATGGCTCGATAAGCCGAGCGCCAACCGCACAACCGGTGGGTTGAAGTTCGAATAGTAGGCTGCGTTTAACTACGGCATGCGATCGACAGCATAAAGGTCGGCAAAAAATGACTCTATACGAATACTTTGATCGCATAGCGATAATTCATTTACCGGATCGGCGGGATCGCTTTCAAGTGCTGCGAGCATAAGTGTCAACGGCTAGACGGGTCCAAATGCCAATCGCGGCGACTGGTTTGATCTGGGTTACCGTGCTCATTCTGTCCGGCGGAGCGCGTGCTGCCACTTCTTTCAACGCCCAATCCGCGATGGGCATAAATCTCGCGACCGTGAACTACTACTCGTCCGAACAACCGTTCATCAATAGTTTTGTTACGTCGGAGAAGTGGATTACGCATTCCAATGCCACCTGGGATACCAACGAGGAGAAATACGTCAACCTCGACGCGAGCGGGTGGCCGATCACGCTCAACACCATCAACGAGCCTACGACGCAGCAATTCAATTCCTTGGGTGTTCTATTTCTTCTCGGCATGCCCAATACGGTCAATGGTATTTATCCGGCAGGTCAGTACATTGTGCTATACGACGGGGAGGGGACGCTAAGCTATGGATTTGACGCTGCCTTGGTACGTCGCACGCCGGGTCGAGACGTTATCAATGTCACCCCCAGTAACAAAGGTATCGATCTGCGCATCGTTGCTACCGATCCGCGCCACACCGGGAATTACTTGCGTAACATTAAAGTAGTAACGGCGGCCAATGAGGCCGCAGCGAAAGCTGGGCAAATCTTGAATCCGGCTTTTCTCAATCTCATTCAGAATTTTCGCGCCCTGCGCTTTATGGATTGGTTCCTGACCAACAACAGTACCTTGTCATCATGGACTGATCGCCCCATTCCAACCAACGCGTTTTTCGGTACTTCAAAGGGAGTTCCAATCGAAATCGCGGTGCAACTCGCCAACGCAGTGTCTGCCGATGCCTGGATGAACGTTCCTGTGATGGCCGACGACAATTTCATCAGCCAGATGGCGACGCTGGTCCATAGTCAATTGGGAGGCAGTCAAAAAATCTATGTGGAGCTCAGCAATGAGGTGTGGAACTCTTCGTTCAGCCAATCCAAATACGCCGTGGATAGGGGCAAGGCTCTTTGGCCTACACGATCATCGAGCCGTGGAGATTTTGAGTACAACCGCGAGTGGTTTGGAATGCGCACCGCACAAATGTGCGATATCTGGAGATCGGTCTGGCGTTCCGACCCCAGGCTCGTATGTGTGCTCGGCGCGCAGGCGGCTTGGAGTTTCTCGGCGACCGAGGCATTGAAATGCCCGTATTGGACTCAGGGCGCTCCATGTTCCGGTCATGCGATCGACGCGGTGGCCGTGGCGCCTTACATGGGAGGTGCCGTACCAGCGGCCTGGACATCGCAGCCTGACGGAGGGCTGGTGAAGTTATTTCAGTCCTTGTACTCGCAAAACGACTCATCGATGGATGACGAATCCTATTTTTCGCGCATTTTTAGAAGATGGTCTCGATCTGAAACGATGATTCCTGCGGGAGGGTTTATTGCCCAGGACGCTGCATGGGAAAAGGACTTCATGACGAACCTCGCCCCTTACAAGCTTCCTCTTTTGGCGTATGAGGGTGGGCAGAATTTCGCAGACGGATCGACAAATGCTCTTAATACCCTCTACATGGCGGCCAACCGAGATCTACGAATGGGCCAAGCGTATACGGCGTATTTTCAGCTATGGAAAGCCGGCGGTGGACAGCTCTTCATGCATTACAGCGATGTCGGAGTCGAGAGCAAGTACGGCTCCTGGGGCGCCGTTGAATCGATCATGCAAACGACCACTCCGCTCAGCGGCGCCCCGCCTAAGTGGCAGGCCATCCAAACTTTTATATCGAGAAATCCTTGTTGGTGGGCGAGTTGTTCAGGCACGATCGGTACGGGGCAATCATCCACGGTCTCGGCGGTTCCAACGAACCTACATGGCAAGTGACTGCAATCTAATAGTCGCGTACGTACAGTCTACGAAGCGGCATCATCAAAAAAGGCTGTCCCAGTAGCCTCAACGATCCTAAGTGGTATGACACGGTGAGCGCGACCGCCCACTGGTC
>JAXDQN010000063.1:0-3954 GCA_034667865.1 Gammaproteobacteria bacterium | reverse complement strand
ACGCCTTCGCTGCCGTAGCCGATATCGACGTACCCGACCACGAAGGGGCTTGCCACGCCCCGAAAGCCGATGCCGCCCGCATGATGCAGCCGGCTGACCGGCGAGGTTCCGGCATGCGCGAATACTTCACCTACGTCGATGAAGGGCGCAATCTCGAGCGCGATGCGGGTGGAAACCGCTGCAAATTCGCTCAGCCGCCGCCGGTATTCGACACTGGAAGAAAAGGAGTTGCGGTCGTAGAAACGTCCCGACCCGAAGCCTCGCAGCGGCTGTGCTTCGCCCGGCAGGCTTTGGTCGCCACCGAGGTTCGACAGTGTCCAAAATGGCACCTCTGACTTGCCGGGCATATACCGAAGCGCCGCGTGCGCGGCGATGATGTTTCCTGGGCTGATTGACCACAGATGCCGTACATCGACACCGGTCGCACTGTACAACGACGCATTTAGGACTCCCTGGCGCGCAGCGATGCCGCCATACAGCACGTAGCGCCCTCCGCTGGAGGGGACGATGGTGTCATCGCGACTGTCGTACACCACAGAAAGCCTGTTCAGCGTTTCGTGACTGGTCCCTAGTCCCACAATCCCTCCATATCGGCTGAAAATGGATGGAATCCCGCTCAAGGTTCCTGGTTGAACGTCGGCGGATCGGGCGCGCAACAGGTAGGAGACTTGGAATTCGTGGGAGAGATTCCGCGCCAGCAGGGCTTGTACGTACATCTGCTGAAAGGTGTAGTTGGACTGGTCCGCGACATGGGTGGAATTCCCGATTCCATAGAAGCGCGGCGTGCCGCTGCGGTCGTAAATCGCGCTGGCGTTGAATGACCACGCGGAATTCCGCAAGCGCCCAGTTTCGTACTCGAAGTCGAATTCGCTCTCGACGCGCTGCTTGGCGCCGGCGACGATCGACCATTGCGTGTCATCCGACGTGAAGGAGTACATACGGCCGCGCAAGCCGTTTCCAAAGTAAGGATTGTGGATGACGTCGGGCGCGATGATTTGGCGTATTTGGCCTTGGTCGTCGGTCTTAAGCCAGGTGGGAATCAAGCCCAGCGTCGTGCCGCTGTTCGGATCGACATCGATTTCAGGAATCGGTATGAAGGGCGCGGTGGACGGATTGAGCCAGCGCATCAACCCCTGCGGCGACTCCGTGTCGGCAACCTGTTGGCCCCAAGCAGCGGAGGAAAGACTCGCTAGGATGGCGATGACGCCGAGTGTCCTCGCGTGGCCCAAGCTCACCGTCCGAGGCAACTATCGAGTCGCAGGCGCGCGGCACAGCGCCGCGGACACGGCACGGATCAACAGAACGGCGACGATCCCGATTCCTACGTAGGCCTGGCAATGTCCCGTGTGTAGTCGGCCCGTGGTGGACATGTCGAGAATCAGCTGAACCCCAACCAAGACATACAACAGCAGATAGACGATTCGTGCCGTGCGGCGATCGAAGTCTCGCCGCGCAACACGCGATGCCCGTGTTGGGACTTTGAGGCCCCACAGGCAGCGGGCGATTACCATTGCAAACAGGAGCAGGGCGAACAGTTCGCGCAGTTCAACTGCTCGCGCGAGATGGGGTTGAACGCCGTTTTCAGCACTCAGGCCGAGCGCGCCAACCGCTGCCAGCAGCGCAAATCCGCCGCAATGTGCGGCAGCGACAGCCACCTCGCGGACCGCGGCGCGCGCCGAGGTTCGCACGCTGCAGAGGGCTGTTTTACTCGCCATGAGGCGACGATAGCTGATGATTGTTGCGCCAAGTCGCGACACTGAAACTCCGCCGCCGCCAATGCCATGCGTAAGCCACGGAATCGACAGGGAATTTTCCTGAACGCAAGCAGCCCGCTGTACTGCTGCAAGCTCTGCGATACAAAGTAAACTTACCAGAGGGTCCGTGGCAAGCGAATTCGTCGCCAAACCTTTGGATTACAAAGTCATGTCTGGCAGACAGCGGGCCGTGGTTTAGGTTCCGGGACTTTAAATAACCGTAAAGATTGCACTGCAAACCCCTGATAGGGTGGTTCCGCGGCGCGAACGAAGAGATCGAAGGCCCTATGGCGGTGGCCGTATTGGGCGGCCTGTTATCATCGACGCTGTTGAACCTATTGGTGCTGCCGGCGCTTGCCCGCCGGTTCGTCCGGCGTCCCGCATGAATATCCTATTGGTCGAAGACGATGAAGAGACGGGCTTTTATATATCGCGCGGATTGGCGGGCGATGGCCATCAAATCAGCATTTGCGTTGACGGCCGGGAAGGCTTGAAAAGGGCCAGCACCGAGGCTTGGGACTTGTTGATCGTTGATCGGATGCTGCCGCACCTGGACGGACTTCGTTTGGTTCAGGAACTGCGCGGGCTGGGCCGCAATGTGCCGGTGCTGTTCCTCACGACCTTAAGCGGGGTTGACGATCGCGTCAAAGGCTTGAATGCCGGCGCTGACGATTATCTGGTCAAGCCGTTTTCGTTGTCCGAATTGCTGGCGCGAGTGGCTGCGCTCGGCCGCAGGACCCCGCGGTTGGCAGTCGAGACCACGTTGAAGGTTGCCGACTTGGAGCTGGATCTGCTCAGCCGCACCGTCAGCCGCGGCGGAGTTGCCATCGATCTGTTGCCGCGCGAGTTTCTGCTGCTGGAATACTTGATGAAGCATCGCGACCAAACCGTAACCCGGGCCATGCTGCTGGAGAATGTTTGGGACGTGCACTTCGATCCGAATACGACCGTGGTGGAGACGCATATCAGCCGCCTGCGCAGCAAGCTGGATCGCGGTCACGCCATCGCGTTGATTCATACCTGCCGCGGCGCCGGCTACTCGCTCCATGTCCCAATTTAGGGTACTGCGCACCTCCAGTTTTCGTCTCGCATTGATGTATGCGACTTTTACCGGCATAACCTTCGTCATTCTGCTTGGCGTGATCTATTTATCCACGACGCGCTTCATGCGTCATCAGATCGATGACAGCGTGGCCAACGAAATCGACGAGATCATCACAGACTCTCGTGGCCGAGACCTGGCCGCGCTCAAGCCTAGCGTCGCGGCGATGTCGAAGCACGCCTCGGGATTTTACTATCTGCTGCAGGATTCCACGGGAAACGTCGTGGCAGGCAACCTTCCCTCCATTGATCCCGCTCCGGGCGTCCGCGAGTGGAACAAATCCAAAGCGGCGCCCCGTGCCGCCTTTTCCCAGATTCGTGGACGCGGAATGCTCATGCCGGATGCGTACCTGTTCGTCGGCTGGAGTACTCATCAACTGCTCGAGATGGAAGAAATGGTGGTGGGCACCTTCGCATGGGGGTTGGCCGCATCGATTGCGCTGGCTCTTGCCGGGGGTCTGTTTGCCGGCCGCCGGCTCATGGGCCGGATCGAAGCCGTGAGCAACACCAGCCGCAGCATCATCGGAGAGGATTTGAGCCAGCGGTTGCCGGTATCGCGGGTAGGCGATGAACTGGACCACTTGGCCACCAGCATCAATGCCATGTTGGATCGCATCGAAGGCTTGATGGTGAATTTGCGCCAAGTGACTTCCGATATCGCACACGATTTGCGCACGCCGCTGACGCGCTTGCGCCAGCGCATGGAGCTGGCCGTTCGGCCGGACGCGGATCGGGGATTGGCGCGGGCGACTCTTGAGAGCGCAGTGGGCGAGATCGATGCCATCTTGGCAGTCTTCGGCGCACTGCTGCGCATTGCACAAATCGAGAGCGCCTCGGCGACAAGCTTCAAAACGCTGAGCTTGAGTGAATTGCTGGGAACCATTGCCGAGCTCTATCTGCCGATGGCCGAGGAGAACGGGCAGACATTGAACCAAGCGATACCGGCGAATCTGACGGTCAATGGCGATCGCGAGCTGTTGATGCAGCTGTTTGCGAACCTAATCGAGAATGCGCTGCGCCATTCGCCGCGCGGTGCTTCGATTACGCTGGCTGCAGCGCGAATCGGGGATCGGGCGGTGGTCAAGGTCATCGACGATGG
>JAXDQN010000062.1:0-9266 GCA_034667865.1 Gammaproteobacteria bacterium | reverse complement strand
CAGGTTGCGCGCAAACTGTCGTCGGCGAGCAAGCTGACTTTCACGCTGGGCAGGGACATCACCGATGCCAGCGCCGGCTTCGGCAGCTTGCAGGCGGGCGCGATTCCGGCGGTAGGCACGGCTCCGGCAAGCCAGGCGCTGCTCAATTACACCGTGACCTACGCGACGGCGGAATGGAGCTATCAGCGCAATCGCACCGGCTTGTTCGTCAGCGGCAATTGGGAAAGGGACCAGTACAGCAGTCAGCCGGCGCTTGATTTGACGCGCGCGGGATTGCAGTTCCGAGTGAATCGACAATTGACCCGCAGCTTCACTGCCGACGTCTTTGCCGCCGTCTCCAGAGTCAATTATCCAAACCCGAATGTGTTCGAAGTGAACAACCCGCAGCCGTTCGCGGTAACTACCACGGCAACAGGTTTTGCGGAAACCGACGGCCAAGCCGGCGCGAACTTCATTTATCGTCATGGCCGGGGATTGGAAGTGCGCCTCAGGTACGACCATACCACCCGGATCGTATCGGGCTTGGCGTCCGGCACCGGCTATCAGGACAATCGGGTGTTTTTGACGGTGGGCTACCGACCAGGCAGAGCACCGGGAATCACATAAAAATCGAGGTGCCTAAGCACCTCGATTGAACTTCTTATTTTTCGAATTCTTATTCTAAAAGTTTTAAACTTCCGAGTTCTTGGAGCGACGTCCACGGAGGACCACAAGACCACCCAGAAGTAACGTGAGGCCACCCATTGCGGACGCCGGATCAATCTCCGGTGCCTTTACCGGCTTGACGGTTTTCGTCCGGGTGCACTCATAAACCGGAATGAAGCCAAGCCACTTCCATCCGCATGTCTCACCCGCGGAAGCCACTGTGGCCACCCCGGAAAGTACGATCGCTAACGCAATCTTTTTGAACATGGATCCATCCTCAAAATTCTAATACAGCTATTCGGTCGGAGGGATCATAGAGCGACCGTCGCCAAACGGCAACAGTCGTTTGCAGGTTTCGGGCGACGCTCAGCAACTAATTTCTCGTTATGTAACATAAACTTCCGTTACCAGAGCTGCCACTTCCCGGTGAACAGCACCATCAGCCCGACCAGGGCATTGCAAAATCCGTGGGCGACGACCGCCTCTCCCAGTGAACCGGTGCGTTTTGCCAGCAGGCCAAATACCAAGCCGGCGAAAATCCCGGGCAGCCACATCAATCCGTGCGATAAGCCGAACGCGATGGCGGAAACCAGCAAGCCCGCCCAACCGACCCACTCATATTTGATGGCCGTGAAATCTCCGCTGCCGAGACGGCGCATCAGATAGCCGCGATAGGCGAGTTCCTCGGCGATCGGCACCAGGAGTACCGAGGATGCGAATCTCACCGCGATCCAGACGCCTTGAAATGTCGGGGTGTGCATAGAAAGCCCGGCGGGTCTTCCAACATCCGGCAACAGAAATGCCGCCGCCTCCAGCCAGACCAGAAACACCAACACCGCCGCCGCCGGCGCACGCCAACTCCATTTCCAGCGCATGGCGAGAAGGTCTTCTCGATAGCTCCACAGCGCCCAAGCTCCGGCCAAAAACCGCAGCGGGTAGAGCACTTCGAAGCCGCCGGCGCCGGAGAGTGCTCGCGATAGCATCGCGGCCGCCAACAGCGCCAGCAACGGCATGAGATACACGGCTGCGTGGTTGGGCGAGTCGGCCGCGTGAGCGGGTTCGGCTCGATGCACCAAGGAGCTTTTCCTGCTGAAAATGACCAGCGCGCACGCGGCGGCATTAAATGCGATCCAGCCGGCCTGAGAATGAAATCCGAATGAGGCGATGTCGGGGAAACCGGCCACCCCGATGAGCATGAGGACGGCAATTCGCACCACGTTGAGTGCAAAGATTGCCAGCAGTCCTATGGGAATCAACATCAGTGCGCGCGGGAAAATGTATTCGCGCCGGAAGTAGATCAACCAGGCAACGGTGAAGGCCAGCATCAGACCCATGCCTTCCAGGCCCGAGCACGTCTCGGTAATCTGCACGGCGAATCGATCGGTGGACAAGATGCGGGATGCCGGGTCGGCAGTGAGCCACGGCAACACCGGACTCAACACGTGCTGCACCAAGCTGAAGGTTACCGAGGCTGCAGGTTCCCACAGCGTCTCGCTTAACTGCCAAGCGCCGGTTCCCAGCATCGCTGCAACCGCAGCGTACAGCCAGATGATTCCCAGTGCTCGTGCACCTTGTAGCCAAACCGACCAGGGCACTATGGCGATTCCAGCGGCAGCGATCGCTAATCCGGCAACCAAGATCCAGATGGCCAACAGTGCGCCGAAGGGCAGCGCGACGACGTCGCCGCTGTACAGCGAATAGCTCAACGGGATCAGGGCGGCAACCAGGAGTGCATGCGCGGCCAGCCACGCGACCTGGATCGGTCTCGCCCGGACGATGGCGCCCAGTGACTGGAACTTGCCGCCAACGCCGGAAAATCCAAGAACCGCGATAGTCGCCAGGAAAGCCACCAAGAAGCGAAATCCCCAGTGTTGCGCGACCCGAACGGCGCCCGCGAGACCCACCGAGTGCTGTGCGCTCTCGGAGTTGATGAATCCGCCCAGGAACAGCTTCTCGAGGAAAAACAGGACTGCCAGCGAGCCTAGTCGCGCCGACAATCCGATTTGCCGCTGAGCGGCCGCGGTCGATACAGAGGGATCGATCAAGGAGCGGCCTTTCTCAGGCGGCCGAACCCGAATTGGACATCGGCGTCGTCGTTGCGGCGGCCCGCGCAAGCTCGCGATTGCCGCTGCCGCTGCCGCTGGCGATTGCCGTTGGCCGTCTCAGTCTGAATTCCAATCTCCACAGCAGCGGAAAAATTCGGGGTCCGCGCACCAGGTAGCGGCGTGCCAGTCGCCGCGGATCTCGCAGCAATCGATACAGCCATTCAAATCCCAGCTGTTGCACGAACAGCGGCGCGCGCTTTTCTACGCCCGTGAGGAAATTGACGGCTGCACCAATGCAGAGTCCAAGTCCGCGCGCGGTTCCGCGTTCTTTCAGTTTGTAGGCAATTATTTCTTGTTGCGGCGAGCCGATCGCCAAAAAACAGAATCGAAACGGGCTGGCAGCCTCGATGGCATGCAGACAGTCTTCGACGGCTTTTTCATTGCTGATGAAATTCATCGGCGGGTCGATGTGCAGCAGCGAGTTCAGTTTGAACTTGGTGCGCAGCTCGTTCGCCTGCTGCACGGAGCCGCCTACCAGGACTACGACGTCGTCTGCTTTAACGACGCAGCGGAGAATCGCTCCAGTAAGATCGCTGCCCAGGCAGACGCGCATACGCTGCGACTTGAAAAATCCGAGCAAGTTTGCAAGGAACCGACTATCCATGAAGACATACGAGGCGTTGGCGTATAGCGCTTGAAAGCCGCTGTCCTGACTGTGGCGAATGATGTGGTCCACGTTTGGCGTCACCACATAGCCATAACGGTCGACACCGTACGCTGAAACGATTTGCATAGCCTCGTTCAGCTCGTAGTTGTCGATATCCAGGACGTTTTCCATTGGTATCACGGATTTATAGTAGCTGGCGCTATTAGCACTCCCCAGGGCGCGAGTATAGCTACAACAAAGTCAAATCCTGCGAGTAATGGATCTCGGTTCTGACAAGAAGGGTCAAGCGGAAGGAAGAAGCTATGATAATCAATTAGTTGGACGAGTTTTCGAAATTACCCTGCTGCATTGGATTGCCCGGGCGGTGCTGTTTAACGTAGAGCAAGGCGAAACTGGATGCAGGTCACAGATTGGCAGCAAGCTGTGGCAGCGGTTTGATTCACGCCGCGCGTTTAGCTATTGTTTGAAGCCAATATTCGCTCTGGGCGAGCTACGGTGCTGACCGTGCAAAAATCCAACTAATTGAAAATTCTCGAGTGAGAAATGCACGCGATCAATGAACTGACCATCGATTCGATTCTGCCTTTGTCCCGTATGAACGAATTGGTTGCCTCAGCCAATGCTGAGTACATGGCTGCGAAGCCGTTTCCGCACATCGTTTTCGATAATTTCTTCGATCCCGGATTGCTCGATGTGGTTCTGGAGGAGTTTCCGAAGCCAGGACAGATCAAGTGGCAGACTTTCGACAACGCTCATGAGGTCAAACTTGCCTCCGCAACGGAGGCTTCATTTGGTCCGGTAACCCGGTTGCTTTTCTATCACTTGAACTCGATCACATTTCTCGAGTTTCTGAGCCGTGTCACCGGAATCGATAATTTGTTGCCGGATCCGGGATTTGAGGGGGGCGGGCTGCATCAAATTGTCCGTGGCGGCAAACTCGGTGTACACGCTGATTTCAATAAACATGGGCGCTATGGGCTCGACCGGCGCCTGAATCTCTTGCTGTATTTGAACAAAGACTGGAAGCAAGAATACGGCGGGCAGTTGGAGCTGTGGGACCGCGACATGACCGGCAAGCAAGCCGGCGTGCTGCCGCTGTTCAATCGCGTCATGATTTTTGGAACAACCGACTTCACCTATCATGGCCATCCTGATCCTTTGCAATGTCCGGAAGGCATGACACGCAAGTCGATGGCTTTGTACTATTTCAGCAATGGCCGGCCGGCAGAAGAAGTCTCGGATTCTGCCCACTCGACTGTGTTTCGCGCACGCACGGAAGAGGATTTTGTCCTCACGCCGCAGCAGCGATTGCGAGCCGTGGCGCGCGATTTGACGCCGCCCATCGTTGCCCGTCAGTGGCGGAAGTTGTTTAAGAGCGCCGAATAAGGCTCAACGATAGCCCTGCAAATCGTGCGTCTCGCCCTTCCTTGAAGATTGCCTACCTCACAAATCAATATCCCAAGGTGAGCCATAGCTTCATCCGCCGCGAAATTGTTGCGTTGGAGAAGCAGGGCTTTGAGATTCTGCGGATTGCGATTCGCGGATGGGATGAAAACCTGCCGGACCCAGCCGATGTGAGTGAGCAGAAACGCACGCGCTATGTACTGAAAGACGGAATGTGGACGCTGCTGGCGCAGAGCTTGGTGACTGCACTGCGTAGGCCGGGTCGCTTTATAAGAGCTGCCTGTTTGGCGCTGCGGATGGCGCGAGATTCCGATCGTCCGTTTTGGGTTCACTTGATTTATGTGGCGGAAGCCTGCCGCATTCTGCGCTGGAGCGGTGATTTTGGCGCAACGCGAATACACGCGCATTTCGGCACAAATCCAGCTGAAGTCGCCATGTTGGTCCGGGTACTGGGCGGCCCCCCTTACAGCTTCACCGTGCATGGGCCAGATGAGTTCTTGAGACCCATCGGCTTGCCGGAAAAAATCCACTACGCCTCGTTCGTGGTCGCCATCAGTAATTTCGGTCGCAGCCAACTGTTTCTGCGCACACCCAGCGAACAGTGGCCCAAAGTCAAAGTGGTCCACTGCGGCGTGGACCAAGCTTTTTCCGAGATTGGTGGTCCGAGTTCCCAAACATCGCGACGCCTGGTTTGCGTGGGCCGTTTGTGCGAAGCCAAAGGTCAACTTCTGTTGGTGCAGGCCGTGGCGCGGATCGTAGCCAAAGGCACAGCAGTAGAGCTGGTGTTGGCGGGAGATGGACCGATGCGCAAGCAGATTGAGCGTTTGGTTGCCGATTTAAAGCTGGAAAGTTCTGTCTCCATCACCGGCTGGATCGGTGGCGATGAAGTTCGAGCGCAGCTGCAGGCGGCGAGAGCCATGGTGTTGCCATCGTTCGCCGAAGGATTGCCGGTGGTTATCATGGAGGCGATGGCGCTGCGCCGACCCATTATCACCACCTATATAGCAGGGATACCCGAGCTGGTACGATCCGGTGAAGACGGGTGGGTGATTCCGGCCGGTTCACTGGATGATCTGGTCGCAGCGATTGAGAACTGCCTGCTGGCGCCGGCAAGCGAATTGGAGCGCATGGGCGAAACGGCACGGGCACGCGTCTTGGAGCGTCACTCGATTGATAAGGAGGCCGGCAAGCTCGCGCTTCTTTTTGCAGGATCAGGCCCGTGACGATGGACGAAATATCGCCTACGTGCCCCGATTGGTCGCGCGAGAGCAAGCGATGGTTTGAGTGGGCGCCATCGCGATCATTGCTGGCCAGTATTCGTTGCTATCAACGAAGCCTTTCATCCAGGGCGATTTGGGCTGGACTACTTCGGGCGGGCGCCATCTTAAGACATCGGTATTGGAGCGTCGTGACCGGGGCGGATATTCCTCTCAACTGCAAACTGGGAGGAGGGCTGATGATGCCGCATCCCAATGGTATCGTGATTCATCCAGATGCGACGATCGGGCCTAATTGCTTGCTATTCCAACAAGTGACCATCGGCGCCGGTAACGGCGGAATCCCGACCATCGGTGGCCACGTAGATATCGGCGCGGGTGCAAAAATCATCGGGCGTGTCACGGTGGGTAATCACGCAAAGATCGGCGCGAATGCCGTCGTTATCAGTGATATCCCCGAAGGAGCGACCGCTGTCGGGGTGCCGGCAAGAGTCGTTAACGCTTACAATGAGCCAAATTCAGCATAAACGGAGTCGAATGATGTCGGTACGAGAAACAGTCGAGTCGCAATTTCGCCAGGTCGCCAGCGAGCAAAAGAGAAAACTTGCCTCATTGGCAGACAATCTCAATCTCGTGGATTCAGGTCTCGATTCCCTCAGCTTCGCGCTGATCGTCGTAAGGCTCGAGGAAGCGCTTGGATTCGACCCATTCGATACGGCCGAGGACATCAAGTTTCCGGTGACTTTCGGACAGTTCGTCGCCCTGTATGAGAAGCCACGCGGCTAAATTGTCTTGCTTCCCACGGCGCTCTTTGCGCTCTGTGTTCCATCTGCAGCATCGGCGGCCACTTCGAAGTACCAGGTCCCGGACACAAGACCGGTGATCTCGTAACTGGTGGTAGCAGCGCCGCCCACGGCGACTGACTGAGTCAGCGCTCCTTGTGTGGTGCCGTAAAAGATGTGATACCCCGACAGTGGCGTGACGGGCGTTCCGTCGGTGTTCGTCGTCGGCGCCGACCATGTCAGCGTGGCAGTTCCGGACGGGGCGGTGACCCCGACCGTGACGCTTTGCGTGCCCGTGCCGCCGCTTCCGGTGCAACTCAACGTATAAGTCGTGGCCGCCTTGAGGGCCCCGGTCGACTGTGTGCCGCTGCCGGCAAAAGTGCCGCTCCAGCCTCCTGAAGCGGTGCAAGACGACGCGTCGGTTGCCGCCCAGGTCAGGGTTGATGCACTGCCTAGGGTTACGCTGGCCGGGCTCGCGCTCAGCGAGACGGTGGGTGCTGCGGCCGACACGGTCACCGTGGCGGACTGGGAAGCCGACCCGCCGGTGCCCGTGCAGGTCAAGGTGAACTTCGCGGTAGCCGTGAGCGCCTGCGTGGTCGCCGTGCCAGTGCTGGCTTTAGCCCCTGTCCAACCGCCCGAGGCGGTACAGGATGTGGCATCCGTCGACGACCAAGTGAGGGCCGCGGTTGCACCACTTTTAACCGTGGTGGGGTTGGCCGACAAAGTCACCGTCGGTGCCGGTGCTGTTACCGATACGGTCGCGACTTGCGAGACGGTGCCACCCGAGCCGGTGCAGCTCAGGGAGTAGGTTGTGTTCGCCGTCAGCGCTCCGGTGGACTGGGAACCGGAGACACCCTTGGTACCCGTCCAGCCGCCGCTGGCCGTGCAGGCGGTGGCGTTGGTCGCGGACCAAGTCAATGTTGTACTGCTGCCTTTGGCGACGGTGCTGGGGCTGCTGGCGAAGCTGATGGTGGGGGCGGCCGCCTTGACGGATACGGTTGCGGATTGCGCCGCGGTACCGCCCTGGCCGGTGCAGGTCAGTGTGTAGGTGGTAGTGGCGGTCAGCGCGGCCGTCGACTGCGATCCGCTCACGCCCAGCGGTCCAGACCACCCGCCGGAAGCCGTGCAGGCGGTGGCGTTGGTCGCCGCCCAAGTCAAACTGCTGGTGCCGTTATTCGCGACACTACTGGGATTGGCGGTCAAGGTCACGGTGGGTACTGGCTGCGATACCGACACCGTGACCGTTTGCGATGCGCTACTGCCGCCCGATCCGGTGCAGGTCAATGTGTAAGTTGCCTGCTTGGTCAAAGCGCCACTCGTCTGCGAGCCGGTCACCGCTTTACTGCCTGACCAGGCGCCGCCGGCCACGCACGTCGTCGCGTTGTTTGCTGCCCAAGTCAGGGTGGATGCACTGCCGCTGGAAACCGTACTGGGACTGGCGCTCAAGCTGACCGTGGTGGTCGGGCTGGCGCTGACGGTCACTGTCGCCGATTGGGCCGCCGTGCCGCCGGCTCCTGTGCAGGTGAGGGTATAGGTAGACGTGCTCTTCAGCGCACCGGTCGATTGCGTTCCGGTCAAGGCTTTGGTCCCGCTCCAGGCCCCGCCGGCGCTGCAGGCGGTTGCGTTGGTTGACGCCCAATTGATGGTAGAGCTGTTGCCGCTGGTGATCGCGCTGGGGCCGATGCTGAGTGTGACCGTTGGGGCGGCTGCCTTGACGCTTACGGTCGTCGACTGAGACGCGGTGCCCCCAGGACCTGTACATGTCAAGCCATAGGTAGTGGAGGACTTGAGAACGCCCGTCGATTGCGACCCGTTCATCGACTGTGTGCGGGACCAGCCTCCCGTGGTCGAACAGGACGTCGCGTTTTTCACGGTCCAGCTAAGCATCGCACTGGTGCCGCTCGCGACGCTGCTGGGAGACGCGGACAGCGTGATTGTTGGAGCGGCCGAGTTCACAGACACGGTGACAGACTGGGCGGCAGTCCCGCCGGGTCCTGTGCAACTCAGCGTGTAAGTGGATCCACTGGTGATTGCGCCGCTCGATTGCGTACCGCTCGGTGATTTCGCGCCCGACCAGCTCCCGGAGGCCGAACAAGCGGTCGCATTAGTGCTGTTCCAAGAGAGCGTCGAGGCGCCACCCGACGTCACCGTGGTCGGACTTGCGCTCAGCTGAATGCTGGGCGCAGCGCCGGCGACGGAAACCGTCGCTGTCTGGGTCGCTGCGCCGCCCGGGCCGCGGCACGTCAGTTCAAATTCTGTGGTCTTGGTGATGGCGTCGGTCGATTCAGAACCGCTGGTCGAAACCGATCCCGTCCAGCCGCCCGAACTGGTGCAGCTGGTTGCTCCGCTGCTGCTCCAAGTGAGGATTGCACTGGCGCCCGGCGCCACTGTTGTTGGACGTGCAGTGAGCGACACCATCGGTGCAGATGCGGCCGGGTTCTGTACTGCAACATTCACCGACTGCGAGGTCGAACCGCCGGTTCCCGAACAGTTGAGCGTGAATGTG